>CAZVMC010000015.1:0-16684 GCA_964628635.1 uncultured Novosphingobium sp.
ATGCCGGCCTATTGCCGGGTGCGCGGTACAATCCGTCCGACCATCGGCTTTGAAATGCGACTGCCACTGAGCGGTTGGAACGGCAATTACTATGTTTCCGGTTGCGGCGGCTATTGCGGTATCCTGACGACAGAGACTCCCGGCTGGGCCAATGGCATCGTCGAGCCGGTCAAACGTGGCTATGCGGCGATCCACACGGACAGCGGACATTCCGGGACCTCGCAAGGCGATGCCAATTGGGCGCCAGGCAATCGCGAGGCGCTGGAGCTTTATGCGCATCGCTGGGTCCCGCTGGCCCATGGCGCCGGACTGGGAACGATCCGCTCTTTCTACGGCCGCGATCCGCGATACCGCTATTTCGTGGGCTGTTCGAATGGTGGACGCTTGGCGCTGGTTGCCGCGCAGCGCTATCCCACGATGTTCAACGGCATCATCAGCGGTTGCCCCGCAGTCAACCTGACTGATGCCGGCGGAGCCTTCGGTGCGTGGAAGCTCAAGACAAACAGCGACGCCGCCAGCCCGGTGCTGAGTCCGGCATTCAACCGCAAGCTTCCCTTGCTGATCGCGGCGGTCAATGCGCAGTGTGACAAGCGCGACGGCGCGGCCGATGGCCTGATCGCGCGCCCTGCTGCTTGCCGCTTCGATCCGGCCAAGCTGCCAACCTGTGGCGCGGGGGAGGCCGCCAGCGACAACTGCTTCACCGCGGATGAAAAGCGTGTGATTGGGCTCTGGCACCGCGGCCCGGTCGACAGCAAAGGCCGCCAGCTGTTCGGCGGCATGCCAGCCGGAAGCGAGCACTATTGGCGGATCTGGTATTTGCAGGATCCGACGAAAGCAGTCGGCACCCAGCTCGCCGATGGCTTCACCCGCCAGATCGTCTACGATCCGCGCTACCCCGAGTTTTCGGCCGGCACCTTCGATTTTGATCGTGACCCCGCCCGGTTGCGGCGCGATTTCGCGCTTCTCAATGCGACCGACCCCGATCTTTCGGCGTTCCGCGCAGCGGGCGGCAAATTGTTGATGTGGCACGGCATGGCCGATCCATTGGTGGTGCCTTCGCAATCGGTCGACTACTACAACAGCGTGCTCAAGCGGATGGGCGGAGCCGCCAAGGTCCAGCAGTTCTTCCGCTTCTTCCTTGCACCGGGGCTGGGGCATTGCTGGGAAGCACCATCGACTTCGGCACCGGAAGAATTCGACCCGATGACTGCTATCGCCGATTGGGTTGAGCATGGCCGTGCCCCGCAGCAGATCGTCGCTCGACCCTCGGCTCGGCAAGGCAATAGTCTGACCGTCACCGAAGTGCGCTATCGGCCTTATCCGCTGCAGCCGCAGGTGGTTGCCGCGCGGCGCTGAAGGCGGCAAGTGAATGGCCGGATGAAGCACGAAACGATCCGGGCCTGCTCAATCTGGCGCGCGCTGGGCGTGGTCGGAGACGTGCCGGTGCTGCTGATACTCGAGCAGGCCTTTCTCGGCCGGCACCGCTTCGACGAGTTTGTCATCAATACAGGCCTAGCCCGCTCTGTCGTGAGCAACCGGCTGGCCAGGCTGGTTGAAACTGGGGTGCTGGCCAAGGCAGAAAGACGCAGCAAGGGCTATTCCCTGACCCAGATGGGTCGCGAGCTGTTCCCGGTGGCTTTGATGATCCTGCGCTGGCAGCACCGCTGGGAGTCCGGTGGCCGCGGTTTCGCGGTGCGCCTCATCCACCGTGATTGCGGCGCGGCGACGGAGCCGACTGCGAATTGCACGGCCTGTGCCGAAGAAATCGATCCCCGTTTTGTCGATTGGTCACCCGGACCAGGGCTTGTGCAGGTGACCCCGGTCTATTCCCGACGCCGCCAACAGACCGCCGCGGCGAGCGCCAAACGTTCGAACCGAACGCTGGTTGATTCGGTGATCGAATTGTTTGGCGATCGCTGGGCTACGCTGGTGGTCCGGGCTTGCTTCACCGGCATCCATCGCTTCGACGAAATCCAGCGCGATACCCTGATGGCAACCAATATCCTTGCTGGGCGGATCGAACGACTGCTGGGGCAGGGGATCATCAAAGCTGTGCCCTATTCGGCCCATAACGACCGTTTCGAATATCGCCTGACCGAGAAAGGCCGCGATCTTTACCCGGTCTTGCTGGCGCTGCTCGAGTGGGGTGATCGGTGGTTCGCGGACCAGAATGGGCCGCCACTTGTCTTGCGTCATCGGACCTGCGGCAAGCATCTGCACTTGCGGGTCAGGTGCGGTGTCTGCGGCGGAACTTTGGACAGCGCCAACACCCAGTTTGAAATCTGAGGAGCTACGGCGTTTCGATCAGCATGACCGCAACGTCGGCCAGCCCTACCCGCAGGTTCTTGACTTCGGCATACTCGGGAGAGTTCCAGAACCGCAGCGCGGCGGCTTTGTCGGGCCATTCGGAAATGACCACAGAGGCACCGTCCATCCCTTCGCCTTCCAGCAGTTCTGCCCCCGGTGCGCGGATCAGGTACTTGCCACCGAACTCAGCCACCAGCTTGGCGGCTGCTGGGCCGTATCCGGTGATAAATTTCTCGCGATCGTGAATCCGGGCAGTGATGATCAGGTGTGCTGTCATGGGCGGGCTCCTGTTGGCGGTGCGAACACCGCAGGGTCGATGGCGTCGCCGACCCTGACTTCGCGCCAATGGACGGTGTTCTGGCGAACACCATTGTAGAACAGCGTCACTTCGCGCGCCTGAACCCAGCGAGGAACGGTGAGCGCGATGAAATCGTCGTAGTGCCGTTCGTGCCAGCCCTTAGGTGTGTTGAAGCCCATGTAGCGGATGAAGTGGCTTTCGCGGTCAAACCCGAACAAGGTGGCCTGTCCGCCCGGATCGACGATCCGGACCATATCGAGCGCATGGCCATCCAGTGACCGCTCGGGTGCCGCCTCGATCGTGAAACCGTCCTTCAGGGCTTGGCGGATGATCCCGAAACCGAAATTACTGGCCCAGAAGGCATCGGCCTCGGCTTTGGGGACGATCCCGCGTTCGTTCCAGGTTGTTTCGCCATCGAAGCCGACATCGAACAGCACCTTGCCGCCCACCTTGGCCGTGATCCGCACTTTCCCGTGGGCAGCTTGGGCTGCGGACCGGTTCGGGTCCATCATCCGCCACATCCGGTAATCGTCGATATGGCGAACCGGCTTGGCAGAGCCAGAGGCATAGAAATCGGCGTTGCCGGTCAGGATCAGAGTGCCGGGATTGAGCCAGGCCTCGCCCCCGGCAGCGGCAACGGCGCGTTCGACCACCGCGCGTGGACCCGAATCGGGAGCCGGTGCCGCGGCACTCAGAGCAAGCAGCAGAGGAAGCAGAAAGCGCATGGGCGGTCACCAAGTTGTCCGGACATCTGTTCAATCACCTCTGTGCCGGTTAGACAAGCGCCATGCGCATTCTCGTTCTCCCGCTCCTGATCCTGACGGCCTCGCTCGGTGCGACGCCGCCGCCCAATCCGCTACCTGAGCCTGGGATCTACACCAACGAAGAAGCGGTCTATTTCGCGGGTGAGGCAGGCAAGCCCAGGCCTGCATGGGCAGCGCTTGAGATTGGCAGCGATGCCCACTGGCAGTGGGTCGATGCCTTCGGCAAGCCGCTGGGCGAACGGCGCAGCGGTCCGATTCCGGGATTGGTGCGGAGCGAAACTGGCTGGCTGCTGGACGGCACCGAGATGCGGCGCGGCCGGCCCTTCAAATGCTGGGTGTTCGTGCGCCGCCATGCCGCCAAGCCCGATGGCAGTGACGATTGGAGCACGCATTTCAACCTGCGCCTGCACGATCAGGGCGGTCGCGTGCTGGTTAAGCCGGAGGGTGGTCCGCAGGTGGTAATCCGGCTGCGCAATGTGATCTGGCCTCCGCCCTCCACCAACAATCCCAGCCTTGTGCTCTACATCCACAAGCCTGATGAGCCCGATCGCGCGTTTTCCTATGGCTGGGCTGATCCGGAGGCAAAGCGGCTGGGGATCAATCTGCGTTGGGTTCAGGCCAATTGCGTTCGCGAAGGAGTCTAAGGCAATGAAGGCACGGCAGGCCCGAATCACTCGCCACGGCGGACCAGAGGTGATCGAATGGATCGACGTCGATCTGCCCGCACCCGGCCCGGGTGACGTGACGCTGGTGCACAGCGCCGTCGGCCTCAACTTTATCGATGTCTACCACCGCTCGGGCGTCTATCCAGTTGCCCTGCCCAGCGGCCTGGGCATGGAATCCGCCGGGACCATCGCGGCTCTTGGTGAAGGGGTGAGCGGTTTCAAAGTGGGTGACCGCGCGGCCACTTTCGGTCCAGCGCTGGGGGCCTATTCCACCGCCCGCAACCTGGCTGCGACGAGCCTGTTCGCGCTGCCGGACGGGATCGACGATGCCACCGCTGCCGCCGCCTTGCTCAAGGCCTGCACTACCGAGTTTCTGGTCGAACGCTGCGCGCGGGTTGAACCGGGTTGGCCGGTGCTGGTTCATGCTGCAGCAGGCGGGGTGGGGTTGCTGCTTGTGCAGTGGCTCAAACAGGTGGGGGCACAGGTGATTGGCACCGTCAGCACCGCCAAAAAGGCCGTAGCGGCGCGGGCCGCAGGGGCCGATCATGTGATCCGTTACGACCGCGAACCAGTGGCTCCCAAAGTGCGCGAACTGACCGGCGGCGCGGGCGTGCGGGTAACGTTTGACGGGATCGGCATGGCAACCTGGGAGGCCTCGCTCGACGCGACCGGGCGGCGCGGGCTGATCGTCAGCTATGGCAATGCCGGCGGTGCGGTAAGCGGGATCAATCTTGGGGTGCTGGCGCAGAAGGGTTCGCTGTTCGGCACGCGCCCGACGCTGTTCGATTACTATGCCGCGCCGGTGGACCGCGCGGCGGGGATCGCGCGGGTTTGGGAAATGCTCGGCTCAGGCAAGCTCAGTGTGACGATCGGCCAAACCTATCCGCTGGAACAGGCTGCTTCAGCGCACCGCGATCTGGAAGCGCGCAAGACCACAGGATCGACGCTGCTGCTGCCCTAACCAACCTCGACCAGTTCGAGCAGTTCCCCGGCCGGGCCGACCGTCGTTCCGGCGCGGCGGCCTTCGTAGAGGGGGCCGGGCCGCGCGGCGGGCGGTGCGATCCAGTCGACCCGGCAAGCATCAAGATCGCGCATTGCCAATGAAACCAAGGCATTGCCCGGCGGCAGCATCCCCGGATGGCGCGGGCGCGGGGTGGCTTGCGGGGGATAATCGTCGATCTCGACAATCGGCAAACGCCCGGCCTGGACCATCGTCAACGAAGAAAGATAGTGGTCGGCGAGGCCGAAAGCGGTGTTGATCATCTTGTAGGGCAGCTCGAACGTATCGGCGAGATCGAGCGTCAGCCGGTCGCGGTACCAGGCGCAGGCGGCTGCCCGGTCCGGCGCGGCCAGGATAACTATGAAGATACGGTCAGTCAGCGCGGAGGCGCGGGGCAGATCGGTGTTCGCCATGTCGCCGAACACTTCGTTGAGGTAGACCATTTCGTCCCCGGTGCCGAGCACTTGCATCGGTACGAAGGCATCCATGCCGACCAGCTTGCGCGGTTCGCCGACAATGCGGAAGCCACTGTTTTCCAGCCGCTTGGGCCAACCGAACACATCTTGCACGGTGCATTCGAACGCCCCCCAGCCGTAGCTGGTGGTGGGCTTGAATGCCGGGTGATCGGGCTGTTCGACCAGCCGGAACCAGCAGGCGCTGCCGCTGCTGGAATGCAGCACGGCGAAGGGGGTTCCGGCACTGTTGGGGGCGCCCCAGCTCGCCGCCAGATCGGCATCGAGTTCGCCTTGCTCGATCAGCTCAAGCCCCAGAATATCGCGGTAATCGTTCAGCGCGGCGGCTAGATCGGGGACGGTCGAGAGCCCGCCGAGGATCGTCCCATGGGGAACGGTCACCGCCGGAAATCCGGCTTGCGTTTTTCGATGAACGCGGCGGTTCCTTCGCGGAAATCGGGGCCGGTGAAGGCCTGCGCGAAGACGGCCAGCGTCTCGGCATCGTCATGGGCCTGCCCATCCAAAACCCTGCGAATGAAGCCCTTGATCGCCCGGGTCGAACCGCCTGATGCGGCCAGAATTGGTTTGGCGAACATGGCAATGTCTTCAGCCAGCGCCTCGACCAGTCCGATCCGCAGTGCTTCCTCGGCGGCAATCAGGCTGCCGGTGAACAACAGCCGCTTGGCCTGCCCCGGTCCGACCAGATCGGTGAGCAGCTTCACATCGTGGAGTGGATAGACCAGCCCCAATTTGGCCGGGGTGATCCCGAACCGCGCAGCAGAAGTGGCGATACGCAGATCGCAGGCCAACGCCAGCCCGCACCCGCCGCCAATGCAATCGCCACCGATGAATGCGATGGTGGGCAGCGGAAAGCGGGTGAGCTCAAACTGCGCGCGGTTGATCGCCGACTGGTTGGCCGCGCGCCACTGAGGATCGTCCTTGTTGGCTAGCAGCTCGCCAATGTCGGCCCCGGCGCAGAACGCGCCCGGTTCGGCTGCGCGCAGCACCAGCAGGCGCAGCGCGGGGTCCTCGGCGGCCCCGGCCAGCAATCGCGGCAGGGCCTCCCACATCGCCAGATCGAAAGCATTGCGCTTGTCGGCGCGGTCGATGACAAGATGGGCCGTAGAGCCGTCCTTTTCGAGGCGAAGGGTCACGCGGGCACCACCTTGGCAAAGTGTTCCGCGATGGCTTTGCGCGTGGTCACCCAAACATCGCTGTGCTGGCGCACATGCCGGAAGAATTCCTCCAGCGCCCAGATCCGCCCAGGCCGACCGATGATCCTGAGGTGCAGCCCCAGCGACATCATTTTCGGATTGCCCTCCACCCCTTCGCGGTAGACCTGATCGAAATTGCGCTTCGCATAGGCGAGCCACTGTTCCGGGCTCATCGCCGGGTCGGTCCACATTTTCATGTCGTTGTTGTCGAGCTGGTAAGGCACGATCACCATCGGCCTGCCCGGCAACGTCTCCCGATCCCAGAACGGCACGTCGCCGCTGTAATCGTCCATGTGGTAAGTGAAGCCCTCTTCGATCAACAGCCGCCGGGTGTGGTCGGTCAGCATGTAGCGTGAGAGCCAGCCGTGCGGGCGGACCCCGCAAGTGCGTTCGATAGAGGTTACCGCTTTGCGGATGAATTCGCGCTCTTGCGCTTCATCCAGTTTAAACTGATGCACCCAGCGCCAGCCGTGGCTGACCGGTTCGTGGCCGAGATCGACGATTGCCTCGGCGATCTCAGGGTGGTTTTCCAGGCTTAGCGCGGCGACGGTCCAGCTCGCCATGATCTCGAACTGCTTGAGCAATTTGACCACACGCGGCGCGCCGGCCTTGATCCCGTAGAGGTAGTTGCTTTCGTTGGCGTAGTTGCGGATCGGGGCCTTGATGAAGATGCCCAGCTCGTCGACGGGCTCCATCCCCTTGTCGCCGCGCGCGATGGTTTGTTCGCTGCCTTCCTCAACGTTAACCACGATCGAGAGCGCCATCTTGGTGCCATCCGGCCAGTCGATTCTCTCTTCTTTCAACACACCAACCTCCGTTCGCATCGAGCGAAGTCGAGATGCCGCGCGCCAGTGTCTCGACTTCGCTCGACACGAACGGAACGGGATTCGAGTCCGCTAGTGCATTTCCTCCCCACCGCTCACATTCAGCGCCTCACCGGTCACGTAGAACGCATCATCGCTCGCCAGCCAGGCGCAGGCCGCAGCGGTGTCGCTGGGCAGGCCGGGGCGGCCCATCGGGTTCTTCGCTGCCATATTGGTGAGATAGGCCTTGACGCTGTCGAACCCCAGCAGTTTCGAGAAATAGGCGTTCTGCTCGGCCCCCAAGGCGGTGGTAACGTGATTGGGGCAGACTGCGTTGACGGTGATCCCATGCGCGCCCAGTTCGACCGCGCTGGCCCGCGTCAACCCGATCATGCCGTGCTTGGAGCTGACATAGGCGGGCAGGTGCGGAAAGCCGGTCTTGGCAGCCTGACTGGCGATATTGATGATCCGCCCGCCTTTGCCGCCATTTGTCTTATTGGCGGCGATCATCGCCTTGGCCGCCGCCTGGGTGCAATAGAATGCGCCCGAAAGATTAACCGCGATCACCTTGGCCCAGTCGGCCGGGTCCACTTCAAGCAAGGGCTTCATCATGAAGCCGATCCCGGCGTTGTTGACGAAGACATCCAACCCGCCGAACCGCGCGACGCTCTGCGCCACCAGCGTGTCGCACTGCGCCGGGTCGGAGACATCGCAGGCGATTGCTGCAACCGGTGCGCCGCGCTCGCGCAATTCCTCGGCCACGCTTTCCGCCTCATCTCCGATCCCCACATCGGACACCACACAGTTCGCGCCCTCGTCGGCGAAGCGCTGCAGGATACCTTGCCCCAGCCCCTTCGCGCGGCCTGAGCCGGTGACCACGACGGTCTTGCCTGCGAAACGCATCACAGATCCTCGGTCAGGATGAATGTCGGGTTGTCTGTAAACTCGCCGAAGGCGGCAGCGACCTTCTGGAACTCCGGATCGGTCACGTCCGCCACAAAGCCGTCCATCCCGTGAATATCTATCACCTCGATATAGTCGTAGGGCGGCTTGGCGTCCGATCCGAACAGCCCTGTGGCGCGGTGGACGGTGAAGCTGCGCACCGATCCCAGCGCGTTGACCCCGGGAATGTCGGTCCCACGTGCCCAGGCTTCATAGGCGGCGGCATCGGCACCGGGCTTCAGATTGAAAAGGCAAACGATCCGCATCACGCTTCTCCTTGTGGGGGCCGATAGGCCTTGAGTTTGGCATCCAGATGGCGGGCGAGCGCAAACAGCCCCGCTTCATAGCCCTCGCGCGCGACGATTTGCACGGCCGAAGGCATCCCGTCTGCGGACCACCCAGTGGGCAGGCTCAGCGCAGGAAGGCCTGCGATGTTGGCAAGGCAGGTAAAATCGGCCTGTCCCGCTGGCTCGGCCTCGCTGTGCGGGAAAGGCAGGTTGGGGACGGTCGGCAGGATCAAGAAGCCATGCCGCTCCACCGCTGCGCGCACCGTCGTGCGGGTGCGGGCGAGCACGGCTTGATCCTCGGCCCAACCTTCGACGCTGCGAGCGGGGCCATAAGCGATCAAGCCTTCGAGCCGCGGCGAAACCGAAACGCCTTTCAGGTGCATCGCCATCGCCTTGGCAACATGAATAAACCCAGCGTAGCGAATGCGCCCACAAGGGTCGGGCAGGCTGACCTGCTCCGGGGTGTGCGGCAGGGCAGCCAGTGCACCGTCGAAGACCTGGGCGACTTCGGGATGGACCTGCACTCCATGCCCGGTCAGCACCGCACCGCCAAAGTCCTCCACCAACGGCCCCATATCGGAGATTACCCAGGCGACCCGCTCCAGCGTGTCGAGATCGCGCGCCAGCGGACCGATGGCATCGAAGGCCAGATCGGCAGGCTCGAGGCCGTGCTGGCTGACCCGCGCCGTTGCAGGCTTGAACCCATAGACCCCGCAATGCGCCGCCGGAATGCGCACCGATCCCATCGTATCGGTCCCCAGCGCCGCATCGCACAATCCCGCCGCTACCGCCGCGCCGCTGCCGCCGCTTGAACCGCCAGGCGACCAGCCATGACGGTGCGGGTTGTGGACCGGGCCGAAGTGGGGGTTGTCGCTTTTCGCCCCGAGCGCGGCTTCTTCCATGTGGAGCGTGCCGACGATCGCCGCGCCCGCGGCGCGGAGGCGTTTGACCACCACGGCATCCTCGCGGGCGATTCGGTTTGCCAGGCTGCCGATCCCGGCGTGGAACGGCTGACTTTGGACCGCGATGTTGGCCTTGATGGCCACGGTCATGCGCGACAAGGGGCCAGAGCCGCCGACTGCCTCTGGGATTTTGGAGACAAAGGCATTGTAGGGGTCAAGCACTATAGCCCCCGCTCATCTACCAAGCGGATCGGCTTCTGCCGCATATCGATCTGCGTCGCCAAGGCTGTCCCGCCGGGTTCGCACAGCGCCACGCCAACCTCCACCCCCAGCCCCCGTCGCAGCACTTCGGCCAGTTCGGCGCTATCGCTGCCGCCTTTTGACTCGATTGTCACAACCATGTCCTCGCGGCCTTCGCTGCGGCGCAGATGGCAAACATACTCGCCGGTCAGATCCGCGCGGTTCTCGATCAGCGCGGCAATCGCGTGTGGGAACAAATTGATCCCGCGCAGTTTGACCATGTTGTCGCTGCGGCCTTTAAAGCCGGCGATCCGCTTGAAGGCCAGTTCGCCGCGCCCGCTCAGTTCGTGGGTGATATCGTGGGTGTTGAAGCGGATGCAGGGTGCGATATCGTCCTTGAACAGACAGGTCACTACCATGTCGCCGGTATCGCCGGGGGCCACCGCCGCGCCGCTTTCGACATCGAGCAGTTCGAGGAACTGCGCGTCTTCCCACACGTATAGCCCATCGCGCTCGGGACCCTCGCCCGCGATAGAGCCGGTATCGCCGACCCCGTACCAGTCATAGGCCTTGGCCCCGTGCCAGGCGGCCTCGGTTGCGGCGCGGTCTTCTGTGCCGAGGTGGCCGATGATGGTCTTGAGCCTGATCCGGTCGAACAGGCCTTCGGCCTCGGCGGTTTCGGCCAGCTTGCGGATATAGTCGACGAAGCCGACCATCGCGGTGACCCCGAAATCGGCAAGCTGCTGGACCTGCGCCACCGAGCGGGTTTCAATCCCGGTCCCGGCCGAAAGGAACAGCGCGTTGGTGAAATGGACCACCGCCTCGCGGATGTAATGCCCGCCGTTGATCATCCCGTGGCCGTAGACCGACTGGACCACGTCATCGCGCCCGATCCCCATCCAGCGGTACATCCGCCCCACGAGGAGATTGGTGACCTCGCGCCCCTTGGGGCCGAACATCAGCGGCTGCGGCCGCCCGGTGGTGCCGCTGGTGGTGTGGAAGACGACCGGCGAATCCCCGCGCCCGTCGAAGTCGCCATAAGGCGGGTGGGCATTGACCGAGGCCATCAGGTCCGACTTGTCGTAGACCGGGAGCTTGGCGATATCGTCGAGGCTGCGCACGTCGCCGGGTTGGATGCCCTGGTTACCCCAAAGCCGCTGGTAGAACGGGATTTCCCAGCCGCGTTGCATGAGCTTGACGAAGCGTTGGTTCTGGAGCGCGCGCAGTTCATCGCGCGACATGCGACCGTAGCTGCCCACCAGATCGAGCGGATAGTCGGTCAGCATCGCCTTGGCATCGAAGGCTTCGAAATAGGTCGGATAGGTCATGCAGGGTCCACGGCGTAGGCAAGCGGGTCGGTGAAGATACGCGCGTCGCAGTTTCCGGCGAGTTCGCGGCAGAGGGCGAATTTGGCGGCGGTCTGGGCGGGTGACATGGGCGCGGCGGGGCTGCCGAGGGTGGCGGGGATCGTGCGTTCGATCACTTCGCCCGATGCCAGCCGCACCACCAAGCGCTGCGGGTTCATCGCGTTGCCATCGGGGTTGTTATCGACATGGACGCTGACCCTGGCGGCGAGTTCGGGCAAGGTCTCGGTCAGGCGCGGGTCGATATGGCCGTCGCGCAGCATCAAGGGGGCGAGGAAGGCCAGGCTGAGCCGCTGGTAACTCATGGGTGCTTGCGGATCGAAGGGCCGCCCGACCAGCCGGTGGATCAGCGGCGGAGCGTGGAGCTCGATGCTTTCGACCGTCGCGCCGCGCAGCTCCTGAAGCACTCCCAGCGCGCCGTGGCTCGCCCGGCCCGAGGGGAAGGGCTTCACGCTGACCTCGGAGATGCGCCAAGGTTCGCCCGGCGTATAGCGCGCAAGATCGAGCGGTTCGATCAGCGCCGCATAACCGAACGGCCCTTCGAGCACATCGTGCGGTCCGGTCAGTCTAGCCTTGACCAAGTCGACCGCCTGGACTGCCGCCTGCGCGGCACGCCCGATCTGCAAGGGCAGCGCCACTGATGCCTCGAGATGCGCCTGCATCGTCCCGCCCGCGAAGGAGTAGGCGAGGCCGAGGACGTCGGCCATTGCTGCGCGGCCCAACCCTTCGAGCCGCGCCACGGCCAGCGCCGCGCCGATCACTCCCGCGGTGGCAGGGCGGAAAAACCGCATCGGCCCGGTCGCGGCGAGGCCCAGCCCGCTGGCGATGTCGACCCCGACGGCGAGCGCGGTGAGGAAGGCTTCAGGATCGGCCCCCTTCGACCGCGCGAGCAGGGCCGCCGTCACCACCGACAATGCGTGCACCACCGCCGGTTCATGCACCGCGTCCCATTCGAGGCAGTGGATCGCGAAACCGTTGGCGAAGGCTCTACCCGCACCGCTTTCGATGACACGCCGCGCCTCTTCGGTGGCGACCCCCGCAGCCATCACCGCCAGCGTATCGCCGAGCAAGCGCAGCGCATCAGCGCGCACCTGCGACGGCGGCACATGCGGCGCGGCGGCGAAATCGAGGATGGCTTGGGTATGGCTCACGCCAGCCACTCCTCAAGCATGTTCACAATCGACCCGGCATCCTCGCCGCGCAGCGCGAGATCTGCCGCGCGGTCGGCTTCGCTCGCAGCCAGCCCGCCCCACTCGGCGAGCATCGCCATCTTGGCGACAATCTCCGCCTCACCCACCGGCCGCTCGGGATCGCCCCGGCAATCGGCCAGTTCCAGGCCGTTCACCCGCGCCCCGAAATGCGCCGGGTAGCGCGCGGTGATCGCCGGGTCCTCGGCCACCGAGACCTGCGCCCGCAAAGGCGCGAGTTCGGCGATGGCCTCCGCCGTGAAATCCGCCGGAGCCGCCTCGCGCCCGGCAGCAATCACCGCGACCGCGTGTTGCAGGCTGAACTTGGCCTCGGTCTCGGTGGTGGGGTGCGGGTTGTCGCAGAAGGCCAGCGCATCGGCATAGGTCTCGACGTGAAACGGCGCGGTCAGCCGTCCGCCCGCGCGTAGTTCCAACGCACAATCGATCGCCGGATGGGCATGGCGACACGCCGCCCAGGGCTTGAAGCTGACCTCGTGGATGCGCCACGCTTCCGGGAAGGTCATCGGCTTGGGCTGGCGGCAGGTCGCGGCGTAGAGGCCTTGCGGTCCTTCGAGCAGGCTCGGCGTTCCCGACAAACCCTTCAACGCGGCGAAGGCAGCGAAATGACCGTTGTTCCCCGCCATAGCGACATGCCACAGCTTGGTCATCCCAGTCTCGTGCCGCATCTGCCAGAGGCCGCCGGTGGTTGATCCGGCATTGCTCAGCGCCGCCACCATCGCGGCTTCATCTAATCGCATGACCGACCCGGCTGCCGCTGCCGAGCCGAATGGCCCTGCGGTCGCGGTGTTATGATAATAGGCGTAATGGTGCGCGTCGAAGGTTTCGCCAACGGCAATCATCGCATCATAGCCGCGCACCGCGCCATTCAGCACGTCGTTCAGCGAAACTGAATCATCATCGGCAACCGGCTTTAGTGCGGCAGCCCAAACCACCGGGCCGGGATGAAGTCGGGCCAATCGATGGACATCGTCCATTTCGAGCATGCCTCCGAGCCACCCAGCCGAATAGACACCATCGAACTCCGCGCGCGCCACAACCTTTGCGCCTTCGCTCCCCCGCGCCCCCGCAACACAGGCCAGCCAATCGAGCAAATGCAGCCGCGCGCGTTGCCTATCGCTTTCCGTGATGGGCCGCGCTAATGTCCGGACAAGTTGCACCAGCAGGGGTTCGCTCATCGCGCCGCCTCCGCTGAATTTGGGAGCAGGGCTTGAGCGATACCGATGTTCTGACACGCTCCGGCGGCGGCCCGCGCTATCTCGCCGTGGCGGGGGAACTGCGCGCGGAAATCCTCTCGGGCAAATTTGCCGCGCGCGATCAGTTTCCCACCGAGAGCGAGCTGTGCCAACGCTATGGGGTCAGCCGCTTCACCGTGCGCGAGGCGCTGCGGCGGCTGCAGAGCGAAGGGCTGATTGCCCGCAAGCGCGGCTCGGGCACGGTGGTGCAGCCGGCCGCGGCGCGCGGCGGGACGCTGCACCAGCCGCTCAGCAATGTCGGCGAAATCCTGCAATATGCCCGCGATAACAAAGTGACTTACGAACGTGCCGGGCGCGGGCCGATCCCCAAGGCGATTGCCGAGCAGATCGGCGAGGATTGCGCCGGCGAATGGACGATGTTTCGCGGGGTGCGCAATCACGAAGGCGATGCCCTGCCGATCGCCGCGACCGAGGCCTATTTCCACGACTCGCTCGATTCGGCGATCGCGGCGCTCGATCTTTCGGCGGGGACGCTGTTCAGCCAGATCGAACTGCTCGCCGGGGTGTCGGTCGGCCGGGTCCAGCAGGATATCCAGGCAATCTCGGCCAGTACCGAGATCGCCAATGCGCTGGGCCTCAAGCGCGGCGCGGCGGTGCTGCGGATCTTGCGCTGCTACCTCGATCCCAGGGGGCGGCTGTTTGAAATTTCGGTCAGCCACCATCCGGGCGAGCGGTTCGCCTACTCGATGCATATCGACGTCGAGGGCTAGGCTCACAACTCCGGCACCTTCCCCACAACAAATGCCTCCCCCGCAAAGCGGATCGGCGAGGCGATGTGGTGCCGCCCGTCGGCCTCGACCAGCAGCCCGCGTTCGGCCACGTGCGGCTCGTCCAGCGCCTCGCGGAAATCGAGCACCGGGGCGAAGGCGACATCCTTGTCAGCGAACCATTCGACCCACTCGGCGCGGGTCTTGGTGGCGAAGGTCTGTCGCAAATAGGCGATCAGCGGCTCCTGCTGCCCCGCCTCAGCCTCGGCATTGGCCAGCAAGTCTTCACGCCCCAGCGCGCCTAGCAGATTGCGCGCGAACTTGATCTCGCGCCCGCCCAGTACCACGTGCTTGCCATCCGCCGTGGCATAGACCTGATAGAACCCCGCTCCGCCCAGCGAGCGTTGCGCCGAGGAAACTGGCGCTTCCCCGCCCGCAATCGCGCTGCCAGCCGTATGCGCGCACCACGGCAGCAGGCTGTCGAACATCGCGATATCGAGATAGTCGCCCTCGCCTGTGCTTTCCCGCCCGAGCAACGCCATCAGCACCCCGGCGAGCGCGGTGGTCCCGGCAGCCAGATCGGCGGAGGGCGCACCCGGCACCACAGGCGTTCCATCCGGCCCATCGTTGACGCTGAGGAACCCCGCAAGCGCCTGCACTGCCATATCGTGCGCCGGGTGATGCGCCAGTGCGCCATGCTGCCCGAAAGCGGAGATCGAGCAATAGACGACGCGCGGATTGAGCGCCTTGACCGCAGGATAATCAAACCCCAACCGCGCCATCACCCCCGGACGAAAGCCTTCTACGAAGACATCGGCGGTCGCGATCAAATCGCGCAATTCCGCCTTCCCGGCTTCGCTTTTCAGATCGAGCTGACGGCTTTCCTTGCCGCGGTTGAGATTAGCGAACCACACCGACTGGCCGTTCTCAAACGGGGCCTGCGTCCGCACTGGCTCTCCGCCCACGGGTTCGATCTTGATCACCCGCGCGCCGTGATCGGCCATCATCACGGTCATCATCGGCCCTGGCAAGAACTGGGTGAGATCGACGACGGTAATTCCTGAAAGCTTGCCCATCGTCTCAGACAATGCCGCCTGCGCGCAGTTTGGCAATGCCATCGGCATCGTAGCCCAGTTCGCCGAGCAGCGCGTCGCTGTCCGCCCCCAGCAGCGGTGCGGCGCGGTTGGGCAGGCGCTGGCCGTCGAGCCGAATCGGGCTGGCAAGGACCTGCATATCCTTGCGGTCAGGGTGGTTGATCGAATCGCGCATGCCAGTGGCGCGCAGCCACGGATTGTCGAGCGCCTGATCGAGATCGTAGACCGGCGATACCGGCACGAACCCTTCAAGCAGAGCCAACCAGTGCGCCACCGGCTGCGCGCCGAAAATGCCGTCCAGCGCTTCGGTCAAGGTTGCGCGGTTGGCCAGCCGGTCCAGATTGGTGCGGAACCGGGGGTCGGCGGCCAGATCGGGCCGCTCGATCCGTTCGCACAGGATATTCCAGAACTTGGGCAACTGGCACATCACGAACAGCCAGCCATCGGCGGCCTTGACCATCTGGCTGGGGGTAGCGCTAGGGTGAGCCGAGCGCGGGGTCCGTGTCGTCACGTAGCCCTCGTTCATATACCACAGCGCCGGATAGCTGGTCTGGTGCACGGCGGCAGAGAGCAGGTCGGTATCGACATCGCGGCCGGTGCCGCTGCGCTGGGCATCGAGCAGCGCCGCCAGCAGCCCGATGGAAAAGATCGTGCCGGTCATGAAATCGACCATCGACAGCCCCATCCGCTGCGGCTCGCCCCCTGGCTCACCGGTCAACGCGCAATAGCCGGCCTCGGCCTGCATCAGATAGTCGTAGCCGGGCCACTTGGCCCGCGCGTTGTCGCGCCCGTAGGCCGACAGGTGCGCGCAGACGATGGCCGGATTGATGTCCTTAAGCGCCGCGTAGTCCAGCCCCATCCGCGCCGGCAGATCGCCGCGCATATTGTTGGCGACGGCATGTGCGGTCGCGGCCAGCTTGCGGAATATTGTCTGGCCTTCGGGCGCGTTCAGATCGAGCGTCAGCGACTTTTTGTTGAGGTTGAAGGCCTGGAAATAGAGGCTTTCGTTCTCGCGCAGAAAAAGCGGGCCCACCGCGCGCGCAGTGTCGCCGCCGGGGCTGCTGCCTTTCTCGGGAGGCTCGATCTTGATCACCTCGGCCCCCAGCTGGGCAAGGTGCATCGTGCCGTATGGCCCAGCGCCATATTGCTCGGCGCTGACGATGCGAAAGCCGGTGAGGGGGAGG
>CAZVMC010000015.1:16784-31977 GCA_964628635.1 uncultured Novosphingobium sp.
TGGCCCAGCGCCATATTGCTCGGCGCTGACGATGCGAAAGCCGGTGAGGGGGAGGTGCATCAAATCCTCCCCAATCGAAGATTGGGGAGGATCACGCCGGGTTCCTTTTCACCCACTGCTTGCTGATGATCATCCGCTGCATCTCATTGGTGCCTTCGCCGATGCACATCAGCATCGAATCGCGGTAATAGCGTTCGATGTCGTATTCCTTCGAGTACGAGTATCCGCCGTAGATCCGCATCGCTTCCTGGCTGTTCTCCACCGCAGCTTCGCTGGCAAAGTATTTGGCCATTCCGGCCTCCAAGTCGCAGCGCTCGCCCCGGTCATAGGCCTCGGCGGCATCCATGGTCAGCAGCCGCGCGGCGCGGGCGCGGGTGACCATTTCACCGAGCTTGAGCTGGATCGCCTGATGGTCCGCAATCGGCTTGCCCATGGTTTGGCGTTGCTGGGCATATTCGGTGGCAAGGCGGAGTGAGCCTTCAGCCAGCCCAACCCCGCGCGCGGCGACGTTGATCCGGCCCAGTTCCAACCCGCCGGTGGCCTGAAAGAAGCCCTGCCCCTCCACGCCGCCGATCAGCTGGTCGGCGGGAATGCGGTAATCTTCGAACACCAGTTCGGCGCTGTCGATGCACTTGTAGCCCAGCTTGTCGAACTTCTTGCCGGTGGTGAAACCCTCCCGCTTGTCGGCGATGAACAGGCTCATTCCCTTGTAACGCGGATTCGCCTCGGGATCGGTCTTGACCAGCAGCGCGAAGCACGAACCGTTGAGCGCGTTTGAAATCCACGTCTTGGTGCCGTTGATCACGTAGGAATCGCCGTCCCGCCGGGCGACGGTGCGGATCGCCTGCAGGTCGGTCCCGGCATTGGGTTCGGTCAGCGCGAGGCCCCCGCGGATCTCGCCGCTGGCGAATTTGGGCAGCCACTTGGCTTTTTGCGCCGGGGTGCCGAACCGCTCGACCGCTGCGGCCATGATCAGGTGCGAATTGAAGATGCCGGTGATCGCCATCCAGTGGGATGAAATCCGCATCACGATCTTGGCATAGGTCGTCGCGGGCAGGCCAAGCCCGCCGTATTCCTGGCCAATGGTCGCGCCGAACAGGCCCATTTCGGCCATCTCGTCGACCAGTTTCGCGGGCCAGATATCGCCATGATCGTGTTCGAGCACCACCGGGATCACCGAGCGTTCGAGCCAGCGGTCGATCGCATCGAGGAAGGCGGCTTCCTCGTCCGGGTCGATGGTGCGGCCCTGATCGGCCCCCAGATCGAATGCGGTTGCCACGTGTCTCTCCTAGTCGTCCAGATTGCCGAAGCCGCGCTTCCACACCAGCACCGAGCGCTTGTAGTGCGAAACAACCTCGCCGTGCTGGTTCTTGCCGGTGGTCTTGAAAGTGACGATGCCCTGTTCGGGGCGGCTCTTGCTCTCGCGCTTTTCGAGCACTTCGCTTTCGCAATAGAGCGTATCGCCGACGAACAACGGCTTGGTCATCCGCACCTCGTCCCAGCCGAGGTTGGCGATGGCCTTACCGCTGGTGTCGGACACGCTCATCCCGGTCATCAAGGCGATGGTCAGCGGGCTGACCACCAAGGGCTTGCCGAATTCGGTGTCTTTCGACAGCTCGTAATCGAAATGCGCCGGGTGGGTGTTCATCGTCAGCAGCGTGAACCAGACGTTGTCGGCATCGGTGATGGTCCGCCCGGGGCGGTGCTCATAGATGTGGCCGACGACGAAATCGTCGAAGTACCGCCCCTGAACCTCGCGGAAGCGCCCGGGGGCGACTTCGATACAGGCTTCACGCATCGATTGTTCCTCGTTTGGCGAGCACCGCTTGGTAACGCTTTACCACGGGTGCTTCGAGCATCTTGCCCTTGAACCGGATCGCGCGTTCGCCGCCTTCGGCATAGGCTGCGAGGGCTTCTTCGGCCTCGGCCACTTCGGCTTGGGTCGGGGCGAAGGCGGCTTCGATCGCGGCGACCTGAGCCGGGTGGATCGCGGCCTTGGCGGAGAAACCCAGCGCACGCGCGCGGGCGCATTCCTCGGCCAGACCAGCGGAATCGTCGAGGCCGATGAACGGCACGTCGATCGCGGGAACCTTGGCCTCGGCGCAGGCCAGAATCAGATTACCCCGCGCGGTCAGTAGCGGCTCCCACGCCAGCACCACGCCCAGTTCCCCGGCAAAGTCCGCGCCGCCGAACATCACGGCCCCAACCTGCGGGCTCTGCGCAATGCTCAGCGCGTGACGCAGCCCTTTTGGGGTCTCGATCAGGGGGATCAATTGCGGGCAACGCTCGCCCAAGCGATCACCGATCGCGGCCAATTCGGCAGCGGATTCGACCATTGGCACCAGCAGCCAGTCCGGCAAGAACGTGGCCGCTGCAAAGGCAGCCAGATCGGTCTGCCCAGCTTCGGTCGACACCGCGTTCATCCGGATCGCAAAACCGTTGGCGGTTTCATCGAGCGCGGCGGTGCGCGCCGCGGCCTTATCTGCCGGGGCCACCGCGTCTTCCAAATCGATCACGGTCAGCCCCGCCCCGGCCGCCTTAGCCTTGGCAAAGCGATCGGGCCGCGATCCGGGCACGAAAATCAGGCTGTTGGCGGCGAACATGCTGGGGTAATGCACTCCAAACGACCCCCACGGTCGCGGGAGAGGCGTATAATTTGTCCGGACAACTTTTTTGTCAAGACGAAAGCGCCGTTCCAGCGATGCAATAGGGCCGAATTGCCGTAATCCTGGGAATATCGCCAGCCATGAACCGAACTATCGAATTCGTCGAAGTCGGCCCGCGCGACGGGCTGCAGAACGAAAAAGAGCTTGTTTCGACCGAAGACAAGCTCGCGTTGATCGCAAAGTCGATCGCAGCGGGGGCGCGGCGGATCGAGGTGGCCAGCTTCGTCAATCCCAAGAAAGTGCCGCAGATGGCCGATGGCGAAGCGGTCTGCGCGGGGCTGCCCGATGGCCCGGACGTTACCTACATCGGGCTGGTGTTGAACCAGCGCGGGGCCGAGCGGGCGCTGGCGACCGGGCGGATCGATCAGCTTGGTGCGGTTGCCGTGGCCAGCGATGGCTTTGCCATGGCCAACCAGGGCCAGACCAGCGACGAATCGGTCGAAGTTGCCAAGGCCATCGTCGCACAGGCGCAAGCTGCGGGACGGACCGCGCAGGTCACGATCTCGGCCGCGTTCGGCTGCCCCTTCGATGGCGAGGTGGCGGAAGACCGGGTGGTCGAAATGGCTGCCCGGATTGCCGAGGCAGATCCGGTCGAAGTGGCGATTGCCGATACGATCGGGGTGGGCAATCCTGCGCAGACCGCGCGGCTGGTCGCGCGGGTCCGGCAGGCAATTGCGCCGCTGCCGGTGCGGGTTCACTTTCACAACACGCGCGGGACCGGACTCGCGAACGTCTGGGCGGCGGTGGAGGCCGGGGCGCAGGTGGTCGATGCCTCGCTCGGCGGGCTGGGCGGCTGCCCCTTCGCGCCGGGGGCGGCGGGGAACGTTGCGAGCGAAGACGTGGTCTACATGCTCGAACGCGCCGGGGTGGCTACTGGCATGGACCTCAAGCAGCTGGTCGCAGCGAGCCAATGGTTCGCAGGCGTGATGGGACGCAAGTTGCCCGGCATGGTTGCCCAAGCACCGTGGTTCCCCAAAGCGAGCTGAGGCAGCAGACAGCTATCATGCAAAACACCGGAGCTTTGCGCGGCCTGCGCGTGGTCGAAATGGGCCAGCTGATCGCGGGGCCGTTCTGCGGCCAGTTGCTGGGCGATATGGGCGCCGAGGTGATCAAGGTCGAACCGCCTGGTGCCGGCGATCCGTTCCGGCTCTGGGGGGTCGGTGAGGACAAGGTGGTGTGGGAGGTGATGGCCCGCAACAAGAAGTCGGTCTCATGCAATCTGCGCACTCCGGAAGGCCAGGCGCTGGCGCGAAAACTGATCGCTACGGCCGATGTGCTGGTGGAAAATTTCAAGCCCGGCACGCTGGAGAAATGGGGGCTTGGCCCCGATAGCTTGTTGGCCGAGCAGCCCGGCCTGATCGTGGCCCGCATGTCCGGTTATGGCCAGGATGGACCCTACAGCGATCGCGCCGGCTTCGGCGGGATTGGCGAGGCGATGGGCGGCTGGCGCTACATCGTTGGCGATCCGGACCGGCCGCCGGCGCGGATGGGGGTATCGATCGGCGATACGCTCTGCGCCACCTATGGCGCGATGGGAGTGCTCGCGGCGCTGCATCACCGCGCGCGGACCGGGCAGGGCCAGGTGGTCGATACCGCGCTCTACGAAGCGGTGTTGCAGGTGATGGAGGGGCTGGTCCCCGAATACGACCGTGGCGGCACTATCCGCGAACGCTCCGGCTCGATCCTGCCGGGGATCGCCCCGTCGAACGTCTACCAGTGCCGCGACGGTGTTTACATGATCGGGGCCAACAACGATTCGATTTTCAAGCGGCTGGCGACCGCGATGGGCCGGCCCGAACTGGGCGAAGATCCGCGCTATGCAACCCATCTGGCGCGCGGGGAGCGGCAGATCGAGCTTGATGAACTCATCAACGAGTGGACCGCCACGCTGACCATCGAACAGGTCGATGCGTTGATGATCGAACATTCGATCCCCGCCGGCCGGGTCTATCGCGCGCCCGACATGCTGGCCGATCCGCACTTCGCCGCGCGGCAGGCGATTGTCGAGGTGGAGACGGAGCGCTTCGGCAAGCTCAAGATGCAGAATGCCTTTCCCAAGTTGTCGGTGACGCCCAGCTCGGTGCGGACCCCCGCGCCCTCAGTGGTCGGGCAGCACAATGCCGAGATTTACGGCGCGCTGGGTCTGGATGCGGCCGCCCAAGCCGAACTTGCCGCCACCGGGACGATCTAACCGCGCGGGGTCCCCGCTCCTATCGACAAGTTGTCTGGACAACTTTATCGCGTCCGGCAATGATGCCGGGGCAGGAGCCGCCATGACCATTCCCGTCAGCAATCCCCGTACCGGTGCAATCGACTACGCCATCGAAGCCGCCTCGGCTGATCAGATCGCCCAAACGGCGAAACGGTTGCGCGCCGATCAGCCTGCCTGGCGGGCTTTGGGGGCGGAAGGCCGCGCGGCGGTGTTGCGGCAATGGGCCGCCGCGATCGAGGAGGCGGCAGACGCCTTGGTCGCTCCGCTCAGCGTCGATACCGGGCGCTTGCAGATCGCCCGGATCGAAGTCTTCGCGGTGATAGGTATCCTGCAACGCTGGGCTGAGCGCGGCCCGCAAATCATCGCATCGCTCGATCGGGATGCTGTGCCCAGCGCCACCCCCGGCGTGGTCGTTTCGAGCCGCCACGTGCCCTATTCGCTGCTCGGCGTGATCGCGCCGTGGAACTTCCCGCTGCTGCTGGCGCTGATCGACGCGATCCCGGCGCTGCTGGCGGGCTGTGCCGCGCTGATCAAACCTTCGGAAGTGACCCCGCGGTTTATCCCGGCCTTGCGCCAGACGATCGCCGCAGTGCCCGAACTGGCCAGAGTGCTGGCGGTAGTCGAAGGCGATGCTGCAACCGGCAAGGCGATCGTCGGCAATGTCGATTACGTCTGCTTCACCGGCTCGGTCGCAACCGGGCGCAAAGTGGCTGAAGCGGCGGCGGCGGCTTTCATCCCGGCCAATCTGGAGCTGGGCGGCAAGGATCCGATGATTGTTCTGCCCTCGGCCGATCCAGTCAAGGCGGCGGGGATCGCGCTACGGGCCAGCGTTTCGGCGAACGGCCAGGCCTGCCAGTCGATTGAGCGGCTCTATGTCCCGCGCGGTCTGGCCGATGCTTTCCTGAGCGAGCTGGTCCGGCAGGCCGAGGCGGTCGAGCCGAACTATCCCGATATCGGCAAAGGCAATATCGGTCCCTTCATCTTCCCGCCACAGGCCGACAAGGTGCAGGCGCAGATCGACGATGCCGAGGCCAAAGGCGCAAGAGTGCTGTCGGGCGGCAAGGTCGAAGTGCTGGGCGGGGGCAAATACTTGCGCCCGACGGTGCTGACTGATGTCACCCCGGATATGGCGATCATCGCCGAGGAGACTTTCGGCCCGGTCATCCCGGTGACGGTTTACACCGATGTGGAGGAGGCGATCCGGCTGGCCAACGCTTCGATCTATGGTCTGTCAGCTGCCGTGATCGGCGATCCGGCCGAGGCCGAGCGGGTGGCTGAGCGGCTGGAAGCCGGGGCGATCTCGATCAACGATGGTTCGCTCACCGCCGGGGTCTGGGATGCGGAGAACTCCTCATTCAAGCTCTCGGGCATGGGGCCCAGCCGGATGGGCGATTCGGGTCTGCTGCGCTACTTCCGCACCCAGGCGCTGATCCGACAGACCGGCGAGCCAGCGCCGTTGGCGGCGGTCTCGGAACTGGGCTGAGCGCATTTCCCGCTTCACAAGTTGTCCGGACAACTATAGGCTTGCGGGTGTCTTCAGGAGAGGAAACCCCGACCATGCGCTTGAAATCGATCCTGTTCGCTGCGGCTGCTCTGGCAACGGCCACAAGCCTTGGTGCGGCCCCCAGCCGCCAGCTTGACCTGGCCAACCCGGCGGATGTCTTCGAGATTTCCCGGCGCATACAGTGCGGCACGGCCGATGGCACTCCGGCGGTCTATCATTTCGGCGGCAACGTCTATTCGCGCATCGCGGGTGAGCCGGACCGGCTGCTGTTCCGGGCTGAGGGCATGAACGTGCGCCAGTGCGTGGCGGTCAACGATCCGGTGCGCGGCAAGGGCTACCGGCTGGTTAGCCGCGAGGTGCTGTTCTACCTCGACCCGGCCACCGGCCAGGTGCTGCGCGATTGGAAGAACCCCTTCACTGGCGAAACGGTGGAAGTGATGCACGTTCACAACGATCCGGTGAATGCGCGTCCCAGCTTTCCGGTGGGGGCTGATGGCAAGCCGTTCTCCGCCACGATCCGCCGTGAAGGCCGCTTCCTGATGATGCCGCTGGAAGTGCCGCTGTTCTATACCAACCCGCTGGCGGGCGATTATCAGGACTATATCGGCGGCAATTATCACGCGATGGAAATCTTCAACTTCTTCATGGACGCGAATGAGGCGCTCGATCCAAAGGGAACCACGATCTATGCCGGTGTCTCCTGGCAGCGGCTATCCACCTGGCTGCCGTGGATGAAGATGCGCAGCCGCGATGGCGGGCTGGTGTTCTCGGCGATGGGAACAAAGCTGAAAAGCTTCGATGACCTGCCCAAGGTGATCAAGGATGAGATCGCGCTGAACTACCCGATCTACACCGCGCCGCCGCCGGGCGACGATACCCGTCCGAACGAAACCACCTGGACGGTGTTCAAGAAGCGCGCCGATGCCAAGCGAGGAGCGCCAGTGGCTCCATCGGGACATTAAGAGCCATGGCCTCCCGGCGCGATCTGCTGATCGGCGGCAGCGCTGCGATCGTGTCCGGACTGGCCCCGCGCATGGCCTGGGGGCGGACCGAGGTGGATGTGGCCATCATCGGCGCCGGGCTGGCCGGTCTGCATGCCGCGCAGCGGCTTGAGCAGGCGGGGTTGAAATGCGTGATCGTGGAGGCGGAACGCCGGATCGGCGGCAGGCTGCACACGCTCGACGATCTCCCGGGCCGCCCCGATGCCGGGGGAATCCAGGTCGGCAGCGGTTACCAGCGGCTGCGGGCGATTGCCGGCCAGCTCGGCATCGCGCTCGACGATGGACCCGGTGGCGGCGCGGGCGCGGCCGAAGCGCGCACGGCGCTGTTCCGCATCAATGGAGCAACTGTTGCGCCGGGCGACTGGGCAGCATCCCCAGCCAATAGGCTGGCCCCGCAGGAGCGTGCGGTGCTGCCGCTCGCGCTGGGATTTACCTACGGAGCCAAGCTGCCCCGGCTCGATCGCCCCGATTCCTGGCTCGATGCCGCCCCGGCGCTCGACATTTCCTACGCCGAAGCGCTGCGCGGTGCCGGGGCCAGCGCGGAGGCGATGCGGCTGATCGAGGCCAACCTCAACGGCAATTCGCTGTCCGGGATGTCGCAACTTTCGATCGCCCGGACGGCGGCGATCTTTCGCGCAGGGCCCGGCCCCGTGGCGACGATCCGGGGCGGATCGCAGCGCTTGCCCGAAGCCATGGCGCGGGCGCTGAACAGCCCGATTCGGCTGGGGCGGACCGTGACGGGAATCCGCGAAGAGGCCGACGGCGTGACGATTGCCACTTCGGCCGGGACGTTGCGCGCGCGCCAGGCAATCTGCACCATTCCCTTCGCCGCGCTGCGCACCATTCCGCTTGAAGCGCAGCTTGACCCGGCAATGGCGGCGATGATCGGGGCCTTGCCCTATACCCGCGCCAGCTTTGCCTACCTTGCGGCCAGCGAGCCGTTCTGGAGAACCGATGACCTACCCGAAACGCTGTGGACCGACGATCCGTGGATCGGCCGGGTCTTCGTGCTGGGCGATGCGCCGCCGCTGATCAAGGTCTGGACAGTGGGCGCGGGGGCGGACCTGCTTGACCGTGCCGCGCCCGACCGGGCCGCCACCGAAATCATCGCGCGGATCGAGCAGGCCCGCCCCGCAGCGCGCGGCAAGCTGAAGCTGCTGCGGCGGTTCAGCTGGCAGAACAGCCCGCAGGCCCGGGGGATCTATCACCACATTGGGACGGGACAGGCAGGGCTGCTGGCCGCCGCGACGCGTGCAATCGGCCACCGCCTGCATTTCGCCGGCGAGCATCTGGCGCAGGCGAGTTCGGGCATGGAAGCGGCGCTGGAAAGTGGGGAGCGCGCGGCGCTGACCATTTTGGGGAGTGTCTGAAATGACCGGGATGATCGCCAGCACCATGTCGCTCGGCCTGCTTGGCGTGCTGCGTCCGTTCTAGCTGTTAATTCCAAAAAGGTGGGGCGGCAGCTTGGGAGGAGGAGGGCTGCCGCCCCGGTTCGTTGCGCCGTTAGAAGTTGACGCTCGCTTCAACCCCGAAGGTCCGGCCCTTGCGCAGCGTGCCGAAGAAGCCGCGCGGCGTGCCGGTCTCGATCTGGGCCGGACGGCCATCGAAGGTGACCGAAGCAGCCGCCGGCAGGCCAGTCGTACCCGCGCCGTAACGCAGGTCGAACCAGCGGGTGGCCAAGGGAATCGAATCCTCGTTGGTCAGGTTGCGTCCGAACACCGCGATCGAGAACCGCTCGGTGCGGATGCCGAGCCGCGCGTTGAGCAGGAAGGTATCCCCGGTCTTGGCGAGGTTATCGACCTGCACGTACTTCGAATCTTCGTAGGAAAAGTTGGAGTTTGCAAATAGCGACAGCCCGCCTCCGCCGATTTCTTTGTCCCAGCTGACCGAACCGTTGACGATCCACGGGCTGCCCAGCGGCAGGGTCCGGCCCGAAATGTCGCACAGCGCGAGGCCCGCGGCAGTCGGATTGCGGGTATCGAAGTTGGGCCGCAGCCCGCCCGAATTGAGGATGAACTCGTCCGCATCGCAGCCCTTGGTGAAGTGCGCATCGACATAGGACAGGCCCATGGTGACGATCAGATTGTCGGCCGGGGCAGCGGTGAATTCCAGTTCAAGGCCTTGTGTGCGCGCCGAACCGGCGTTGGTGACGATCGAGGTCAGCGCCCCCGTCCCCGCCGGGTTGGGGATCGCGGTGGTCATCTGATAGTCGGTCAGATCGTTGTAGAAAGCCGCCGCCGATACCCGCAGCCGCCGATCGAGCGCGTCGAACTTGATGCCCACTTCACCGCCCTTTGAGCGTTCGGGCAGATAGTTGACGAACTGCGATCCGGGATACTGCGCCTCGGCCGTGAGGCCTGCGGTGCCGTTGAACCCACCCGGCTTGCGACCTGTGGCGTAAACGCCATAGATCAACGTGCCGCCGGGAGTGGTGTAGTTGACCGTGATCCGCGGATCGGTGCCGGTGAACTTGCCCGCCGGGCGGCAGGGAACGATCGTGCCAACCGGCAGGCCCCCGCTGAACTGACCGATTCGGCCGGATTCGCCCGCACAGAAGATCCCGGTTGCGACTGGCGGAACGGCCGTAGTCACTGCCGCGCTGGCGCGGTCGATCAGCGTCTTGACCTCTTCGGCGTAGCGCAGCTCGGCCGTGACCGACAGTCCGGTGGTAACGTCCCACTCGATCAGGCCGAACACCGCCTTGTTCTCGATTGTCGCATATTGCGAAACGTCGGTGCCCAGTGCGAGCCCAGACTTGCCGCTGCCAAAAGTGATGTCGACCGACTGGAAATCCTGATGGAAATAATAGCCGCCGATCATCGCCCGCAGCGGCTTGTCCTCAGGCGTGCTCAGCCGGACTTCGATCGACCAGTCGCGCTGGTCATCGCGGTTGGTATTGGCGAAGGCCGGTTCGGTGTTGAGCGTGGTGGCTACTGTGCCCGAGAAATAGGCGAACGCGTCCGAGTGGTCGGAATCGGTCCCGAAGTAGTTGGTGTTGTCACGCCACCCGCCCGAGGCATGGAAGACGAAGCCCGAACCGCCGATATCCCAATCGAGAACCGAAGTGATCAGCACCTGCTCGTTCTCAATCCCGTCAAAAGCGGTGCCGTCGCGGGTGCCGAGCGTGGCGTTGATTGGCAGCGGATCAGTGTTGAGCCGCACGTTGTTCGGCTGCGGGCGGATCGTGCCGCAGAAGAACTGGTTGGTGTTGGTTGAGGTCAGCACTGCCGGGGCGAGCGGCACGAACGGCGAAACCGTGCGATAGCGCGGCGAGCGGAAGCCCGGCCGGCAGTTGTTGTCCGCCGCGCCTTGCAGGAAGATCGCCAGCGGACCGTCGCTGTCCTTCTGCCAGCCGATCCGGGTGCGCCACTTGATATCGTCGGAAGGTTCGAACTGCAGCGTCAGATAGGCCGACTGGGTTTCTTCATCGCCCACCTTCTTGCCAGTGAGCTGATTGGTATATTGCCCGCCATAAGTGAAATAGCGCCCGCCCGCGCGGAAGCCCAGCACGCCGGGCACGATCGGGCCGCTAATCGATCCGGACAGCTCGTATTCGTCATACTCGGCCGCGCGCGCCCGGCCGGAGAAGGTAAAGTTGTCGGTCGGATCGCGGGTGATATAATTGATCGCGCCAGAATAGGTGTTGCGACCATAGAGCGCCGATTGCGGGCCCTTGATGATTTCCACCCGCTCGATCGATTGCGGATCGAAGCCTTGAATATCGCCCTGATAATAGACCCCATCGACGAAATAGGCCGCGCCGGTTTCAACCCCGGATTGCACTCCGGCCAGCACGTTCGATTGGCCGCGGATCACCGGACGGTCGGTCGAACGGCCAAAGGCCTGGCTGAAGCTGATCCCGGTAGACTGCTTGGTGAAATCATCGAGCGAGTTCATGCCGAAGGCTGCGATTGTGTCCGAAGAAACCACCGAGACCGAAACCGGCGCGTCGGAGAGGGTCTCAGCCGATTTGCGCGCGGTGATCACGATTTCCTCAATCGGGCCGGTATCTTCGGCGGCTTCCTGCGCGAAGGCAACGCCCGGTGTGAATACGGTGGCAGCCAGCAAAATGGCGCGCAGCGAACGATGCATCGATGATCCTCCCATGATCGTTGCGCGCCCTCAGCCCGCAACAAGACAAGACTTCCCCATGAGGCTCAAAGTTGTCCAGACAAATTCCTTAGCGCGCTTCGATTGTCCGGACAACTGTTGCTTCAAGGCAACGGCTTGACCGCGCCCAGCCAGGATGTGGCCAGCAGCAACGCGTAAATGACCCAGACCCACAACCGCGTGCGGTCCATCGTGGCGCGCAGTGGCAGCTCAGTCGCATCGCTCGATCCTTCGGCGATCAGCCGAACCAGCTGTGGGCCAACCGGTTTGAAGCTGCGATCGATCATGATCGCTGCGGCAAAGATCAGCCCGAACAGCAGCGCTTTCCACGCCAGCCAATCCGGTTGGATCGGGTGATCAGTCAGCAGCGATTCGGTGCCAAGAACCAGATAGCCAGCGCACAGCAAGTAGCGAATCCAGCCTTCAAACCGGCGATTTCGCGCCGCGCGCGGGGTTTGATCGTGCGCATGGGCATCGAACACCAGCCACAACCAGATTGCCGCGATCACCCAGCCGATCAGCACGATGACCAGCGGCAGATCCCACCACCGGCCAAGATAGGAAACGCTAAGCGACAGCGGTACCATCAGCGCCCAGGCGGCGCGCGGCGTGAGGTCGACGATCACCAGCAGCTTGAGCAGCGCAAGCCGCTGGTCAAGCGTATAAACATGGCGCTTGCGGAAGTGTTGGCCCAGCAGAAAGACGCCGACATCGGCCCCCAGCCACAGCACGAACAGCAGCAGATGGGCCCAGACCAGCGTGGGATAGGCAAGATCGACAAGGCTCATCGGCGCGCTCCGGCAAAGTGGGCTGTCCAGACAAACCATAGATCGGCGCTTGACAAAAGCGCAAATGTCCGGACAACTTTGGGGTCGCAGGAAACGCCCCTCTCCGGAAACATCGGCATATCCAAGCCGGGGCCGGGACACATACTCTCAGGGAGAATGTCAGATGCGCCGGATTGCCTTGCTCAGTGCCGTTTCGCTTGCCGCCATGGTTGCTGCCCCCGCCTATGCGCAGACCGCTAGTGCGGATGAAGATGAGAGCGTCGGCGTCGGCGAAATCCTTGTCACGGCGCAGCGCCGCACGGAAAACGTGCAGGACGTGCCGATCGCGATCACCGCGCTGGGATCGGAACAGCTGGAAACACGCGGAGTGTCCAACGCGCTACAAGTCGCGCAGTTCGTGCCGAACCTGACCGCGATGAACAATACCGGGCTGGGCACGGCCAACGCCTATTACCTGCGCGGCCTTGGCAGCACCGAAACGATCCCGACTTTCGATCCCCCGGTCGGCACCTACGTGGATGAAATCTACCTCAGCCGTCAGAACGCCAACAACCTCTCGCTGTTCGATGTTGAGCGGGTTGAGGTGCTGCGCGGGCCGCAGGGCACACTGTTCGGCCGTAACACCACCGGCGGGGCGGTCAGCATCGTGATGCGCCAGCCGGGTAACGAATTCGGCGGCTATATCGAAGCCGGTCTCGGCCGTTGGGACCAGAAGATGGTGCGCGGCTCGGTCGATATTCCGCTTGCGCCCAGCTTCTCGGTCAAGCTGTCGGGCTATTGGCAGGATGACGATGGCTATGTGCAGAACGTCACCACCGGCGAAACGCTGAACGATAATGATGGCTGGGGGGTGCGGCTGGGCCTGCGCGGCGAACTGAGCCCCAGCGTGACGTGGACGGCGAGCTACACTCACGTCGTTTCGGACGGTGAAAACATCCTCAACTTCGAATGCAATCCCTTGAACCGCTCGATCTGCGACGGGCGCTATGCCTCCACTGGCTTGCGCCAGAACGGCGCAACCCCGCCATTCTCCGGGCTTGTCATCAGCGGACGCAAGGCAAATTATGACCTTGGCAACGAAACTGACACCGATCTGGTCACCTCGAAGCTCGATATCGGGATCGGCGATTTCGGCACGCTCAGCCTGATCACCGGCTATCTCTATCAAAGCCAGCAGTACAATCTGGACTTTTTCGACGGTCGGGGATCAGCGGCCCCGTCCATCACCAATCCGTTCCCCACGGTGCTGCAATTGCCGCGTGGCGGGTTCACCTTTCTGGCCGATCAACAATCGAATCAAATCACCCAGGAAATCAAGCTGAGCGGCAGCAGTGGCCCGCTCGATTACGTTGCGGGATTCTATTACCTGAAGGAGAATGTCCGCAACAGCTTTGCCGACATTCTGGGTACCACCACGGGAGCAGGTGCGCTGGTGCTGGCCGATCGGCTGATGCGCAATTCGACCGAGGCTTTGGCGGGCTATGCCCAGTTCGATCTCAATCTCGGCGCGCTCAAGCTGACCGCCGGGATCCGCTACACCGACGAGACCAAGGAGCTGTCGTTCATCGATCTGCGCCCGACCTGCGCCGGTGTGACACTTCCGGCAACCTGCTTGGTCGATGCGAACATGATCGTGCCGGCCAACGGCACCACGGTGCTGACCACCCAGATCATCCCGCGCAAGCTTGAAACCGGCATCTGGACTCCGCGCTTCGCGATCAATTTCAAGCCGAGCGACGACTTGCTGCTTTATGCCTCGGCCACGCGCGGGTTCAAATCGGGCGGCTGGAACGCGCGTGAGACCAGCCCGGGCCGCATTTTGCCGTTCGGGCCAGAACGGGTCTGGAGCTACGAAGCCGGGTTCAAGTCCGAACTGTTCGATCGGCGGGTGCGGTTCAATATGGCGGTGTTTCAGATCGACGTGACCGATCTGCAAACGCTCAGCGCCAGCGTCAACCCCGCCACCGGGGGCCTTAGCTTCATCACCCGCAATTTTGCCGATTATCGCAACCGCGGGGTTGAGGCAGAGTTCACTTTTGCCCCCGCGCCCGGGCTCGATCTGTTCGCGAATTTCGGTTACTCGGACGATGAGTATATCCTCAAGACCGGGGTGCCGCAGTTCGATATTTACGGCATCCAGTCGGTCGAAGCGCAGCTCGCCGCCTGCCGGGCTGCGCTCGCCGCGGGCAAGGTTGCCGGCGGGCCGAATACCCCGGCCACGCTGCCCAGCATCGCCAACTGCGGCGCGGGGATCGTCGATCCGCAAGGCAACCTGTCCGAACCGGTCCGCACGCCGGATTGGACGATCTCTTTCGGCGGCTCCTACCGCGCCGAGCTGGGCGGCGGCTGGGGGCTGACTCCGTCGGTCGCAGCGATCTGGCGTTCGGAAATGGAGGTTGGCACTTCGAACGTGACGATCTTCACCGGCACCATCACGGGCACCAACGGAACGTTTGCCAACAACCTTAACAGTGGGGATATCATCTTCGGTTCGCGCAGCAAGGCGGCCTGGCTGGTCAACGCGGGTATCGCGCTGACCGGGCCGGACGAGCGGATTCGCCTGTCAGTCGATTGCACCAACTGTTTCGATGAAACGATGGTCCAGTCGGCGCTGGGCAACTACACCTACCTCAACCAGCCGATGAGCTGGCAGGTGCGGATGCGCTACAAATTCTGATGGCTTTCACCCCGCTTCGGCGCCGGAGCGGGCGCATCGCCTATCGGCATCGCGGCTCGGGCGCGGATTGGGGGTTTGAGGACTTCTCGATCACCCGCGATGCCACTGGAGGGCGCAGCCTTTCGGTGCATTGCGAAATGACCTTCGGCGCAGAGGATGTGATCCGGGAAACCGTGCTGAATGTCGATGCCGCGTTCCAGCCGCTCGATGCCTATGTCCGTATCCTGAACCACGG
>CAZVMC010000016.1:0-7809 GCA_964628635.1 uncultured Novosphingobium sp.
ATATCAAGGGCGCGATCGATGCCGGGGCCAGCGCGGTTGCCGCCGGGGCCTGGTTTGTTTGGCAAGGCCCGCACAAGGCCGTGCTGATCACCTATCCAAGGCCGGAAGAAATCCGCGCCATCTGGGGACGATAACCGATGCACTCCCACTATCCCGGCAACCACCGGGTCTGCACCCGCTGCGTGATGGACGATACCGCCGAAGACATCGTGTTCGATGCGGACGGCGTATGCAATTACTGCACCGAATTCCTGGTCCGGCTCGATCACTATGTCGATCCGGACCCGGTCATGCGGCAGGCCAAGCTCGATGATCTGGTCGCGAAAGTGAAGGCGCAAGGCGCGGGCAAGCCCTATGATTGCATCATCGGCGTCTCAGGCGGGGTCGATTCAAGCTATACGCTGATCAAGGCGGTGCAGTTGGGCCTGCGTCCGCTGGCGGTGCATATGGACTCGGGCTGGAACGCCGAAGTGGCCGCCAACAACATCGCCAATCTGGTGCGCGGGCTGGGGGTGGACCTCTATACCCACGTGATCGACTGGCCCGAAATCCGCGGCCTGATGGAGGCGATGTTCGCGGCTGACGTGCGCGATGTCGAGGTGCTCTATGACAATGCCCTGGCGGGCGTGGTCTATGGCCAAGCCGCCAAGCACGGGCTGCACTACATCCTGGCCGGGTCCAACATGGCAACCGAGGGCATGCGGATGCCCGGCGAATGGACCTGGCACAAGCTCGACGGGCGCAACATCACCGGCATTTCGAAGAGGTTCGGTGGGCCGAAGATCAAGACCTTCCCGCTGATCGGCACGCTCAAATATGCCAAGCACATCCTGTGGGACAAGGCGCACTGGATCGCCTTTCTGGACTATATCGATTACCGCAAGGATGTGGCGCTGGAGGAATTGCAGCGCGATTATGGCTACAAGCCTTATGCCTACAAGCACTACGAATCGGTCTTCACCCGGTTCTGGCAGGGCTACATGCTGCCGCGCAAATTCGGTTACGACAAACGCAAGCCGCACCTCGCCACTTTGGTTATGACCGGGCAGATGACCCGTGATGAAGCAATGCAGAAGATGGGCGAGATCGCCTATCCCAGCCAGCGCGACCTCGATGCGGACAAGACCTATTTCCTCAAGAAGATGGGCTGGAGCGAGGCGAAGCTGGAAGAATACCTCAACCGCCCCGAAGTGCGCCACGACGCCTATCCATCCGAATGGGCGTTCTACGAGCGGCTGCTGGGGCTGTACCGCAAACTCAATCTGAAAGTGGGGAGGCTGGGCAAGTGACCGCGCCTGAAGCAGTGGCTGAAGCAACTGGCGAGACCGAACACCTGGTCCGTAGCTGGAAGGATTTTCGCTATTTCGTGCAGGCCGATGGCCGCAGCCGGGGCACTCCGCTCAGCTGGCACATCTGGCTGTTCGATCCGGTGATGCGCTTTCAGGTGCTGATGCGCTTCAACGCCTATCTGCAAAACACCGGCAAGCCGTTCTTCATCCGGCTACCATTCCTGCTGTGGTACCGCCGCCTGTCGGTGCGGCTGGGTTTTCTGATCGGCCCAAACATTTTCGGCCCGGGCCTGGCGCTGGTCCACTATGGCAACATCCTGTTCGATCCGACCACGCGCGTGGGCAAGAACTGCCGCATCCATGTCGGCACCCAGATCGGCAGTTCGGCCCAGTTCAATGATCCCAAGGACAACCACCTCTACACCCCCCGGATCGGCGACAATTGCTACATCGGCCCCGGCGCGAAGATCTATGGCCCGATCCGGATCGGCAACAATTGCGTGATCGGGGCCAATGCCGTGGTCACCAAATCGTTCCCGGAGGACGGCCTTGTGCTGGCCGGGGTTCCCGCGCGGATCGTTGGCACCGGTGACGATGGCCGCCGGGTGATCAAGGGCGCGGACTAGCGTCACAACCGACTAACCGCAAAAACCCTTCCCCGTAGGGGGGGGCTTTAGCTCGAGTAGCTCTGGCGGGTATCGAACGGGCGGCCGTGCGGGGCGATGGTATCGTTCGGACCGGGCAGCTTGCCCTTGAACCGGTCACCGCTAACCCGCGCGCCCGCGTGATAGGTGACCATGAACCGCTGCCCGCCGCGCGCGGGCAGATCGGTTTCGAACAGGTTGCCCGAACAATCGGCGTGATTGATGCTCACCACCGGCTCGGCCGACGGCTGGGCTGATTTTCGCGCCGCCGGAATGAAGAACCGGCACCCGCGCACAACGTTGCGCTTGCCGCCACCCGCATCCGCCTCGATCGCCGGGAAGGAGCCGAAGGTTGGCTTGGTATGTGTGCCGGTGAGCGTGATGCCGTCGAGAATGACCCGGTTGTCCGGATGGGCGTGGAAGATACCGAACGGCCCGTTGCCGCGAAACCGGGCGTTGCGCACAGTCAGATCTCCGCCCGCCATGCCGCTCCACCCGGTCCAGAAGGTGCCGCTGCCCAGATCGTGGTCACCCCCTTGCAGCAGCGCGCCCGGCCAGCAGATGATCAGCGGATTGGGCGCGTTGTTGCCATTGCGCGATGTGCAATCGATCAGCCGCAGATAGCCCTGGTAGTGGTGTGGATAGGCGGCCAGAAAGGCGCTGAAATTGTCGATGAATTCGCAGCGTTCAAAATGCAGGTTGCCGGTGCGGACATCGACCTGGCCCGGCAGATAGCGATCGGGCTCCACATCGACCCCGAATCCCGGCGCGTGGTGCCCATAAGGGCCCGTGCCAAAGGCGCTGCCGTTGAACGCCGAATCGACGCAATGCAGCCCCAGCACTTGCAACGGCGCAAGGCCGCCGCGGGCATTGTTGCGGCAGCGCACCCGTTCGAGCCGGATATCGCGGCAGGCCACCCCGCGCGGTGCGCCCAGCATCATGTCGTCAGACAGCAGGATGGCGTCGGTCTGTGAGTGGTGCAGATCGAGATCGCGCAGGATAACGTTGCGGCAGGCATGGAGCGCGATCAGATTGGCATAGGCCTCGTCCACGCCGGGATCGCGGGTCATCGCGCGGACCCCGCCATCGATCTCAAACCCCTCGATCACCACGTTCTGGCACTGACGCAACTCAAAGGGAATCACTGTTGCGGCGAGCATGCCCGCCATCACCCCATCGGGCTGAATCTTCGCGCTGCGATGGAACTTGCCATTGAGCAGGATCCGCGCGCCCCGCCCGGAGAGCTCCAGCCCCCGGCAGCCCTTGAACACCGCATTTGTCACATCGCGCGGGCGCGCGGCGAGGTACTCGGCGCGCTGATAGGCCTTGGTGGTGCGATAGCGCGCCACATAGTAATCGCCGGGCGGAAAGCGGTAACGCCCGCCGCCCCGCGCGGTGGCGGCCGCAGCCAACCGCAGGAAGGCCGCGTAATTGTCGGTCTTGCCATCGCCAACAAAGCCGAAGGCCGAGGTCACATCGACGGCGACAGGCCGGGTCGTCTGCGCCCGCACCGGCTGCGCGGCCAGCACCGCCGAACCGATCACGAAATCCCGCCGCTTCATCCCGTCAAAGCTCCTTCGTCGCTCATTGCCTCAGCGTGAGACTGCGCCGCTTAGCCGCCGCTGAACAGTGACAAAGTCAGAGCCGGGATTTGACCGGCCGCGCCGGCACCCCGGCAACGATCATGTCGGGCTGGTCGAACGACTTGGTCACCACGGCTCCGGCGGCGATCACCGTTCCGGTGGGGATCGATACTCCGGCCAGAATGGTGACTTTGGCACCGATCCAGACGTTGGAGGCAATCGTGACCGGCGCGGGATTGACCGGCTGCAACTGGATCGGCACTTCGGGATCGGCGAAGCCATGGTTGGCGGTGACAATCGACGTGCCGTGCCCGATCGAAACGTAATCACCAATTTTCAGGCCGCCGGCACAGCTGAAATTGCAGCCCCGGTTGAACGAGACTGACTTGCCGATCCGCAGCCCTTCGAGACCCTCCAGCCACACATCGGCAAAGATGTTGACCCCGTCGAGCTTTTGCCCGGTCTGCAGGCCCACCAGCCAACGCCGCAGCCGCAGCGCCCACATGCCTTCAACCCGCATCGCCGCGCGATAGGCGCGTGCCGCCAGTTTTGCAGCCAATCCTGCCATTCCTATCCCCCCGCTGCCGAAGCGACTTGCGTATGAAGCCGCAGCGCTGCCCAGCCCAGTACCAGCGCGAAGGCGGCATACTCGATCCCTTGTAGTACGGCGAGCGTTTGCAGGAAGCCCACGAGATCGCTCTCGCGCCACCATGCCAACCCAAAAGCGAGGCCGATCGCCAGCACGCTTGCGACATTGTGGGCGAAGAGCCAGCCGGGGCGCTTCAGCACAAAGACCGTGGTGGCGAGCGACATGGTGACGCTGCGCAGCGCGAGCATCGGGGCGAGGATCACCAGAATCTCGCCCGCCATGTCCCAGCCCGGCCCCAGGTAGATCCGCACCACCGGCCGCGCGAGCAGCAGCAGCCCGGCCAGCATCGCCAGGCTGATCGCCCCCGAAACCAGCAGCGTAAAGCGAAACTCGCGCCAAAATTCCCCGCGTTCCTCATGCGCGCGCGCGGCGCGTTGGAAGAACACCTGCGCCAGCGAATCGTTGAACAGTTGCAGCGGCAGCACCGCGATCCGCTGACCGACCGAATAGAACCCGACTGCCTTGATCCCGTAAAGGAACTGCAGGAAAAACGGCAGCAGGTGGAGCGAGAGCGCGGCGAGCAAGGTGCTGGGAATATCGACGCTGACCTGCTTGCGGAACCGGCGCGCCATCGCACGCATCTGGCCGGGGTGCGGCCGGCCGATGCCGTGATCGCGCCGGGTCAGGTACAGTCCCATCGCGGCCTGGGCCACCAGCCCCAGTGCGAACCCGGCGATCAGCCCGGCGGCGCTGGGCCAGATCAAGGCCGCGCCCAGCTGCACGCCCACCGTGATCGCCGTGCGCAGCACCACTCCGGTCGAAGCGAAGCTGAACGCCTCGTGCCGCATCAGGTACATTGTCACGGCATTGGCGATCCCGGTCAGGGCGATGGTGACGAGCAGCAATGGCACCAGCAGCGCCAACAGCGGGGTGGCGATCCACCACCAGTAAAGCGCGATCCCCAATGTCGCCACGGTCGAAACCGCCAGCGCCACTGCGATGCACAGCCACAGCATCGCCTTGCGCCCGGCGGCCGGCGCCGTGGTGATACCCAGCTCAAACCGCCCGCAAGCAATCGCGCCGGGGATCGCGGCGGCGGCCACGAAGGCACCGAACAGCCCGAACTGGGTGGGGGTATAGAGCCGCGCGAGCAGCGGATAACTCAGCAGGTTGAACACCTGCGCCGCCACCGTACCGGTAAACAGCGCCGCGAACTGGCCAAAGAACTGCCGCCGGTTCATCGGCTGCGGCCCCGCCTCTCGCCTATCCCGCCTTGAAGCCCAGGAAGGCGTCCTTGTCGCTCAAGGCGGCGCGCAGGGTGCCCCAGAAATCCTGTTCGAAGCTGAGGCCCAGCTCTTCGCGGATCTTGGTGTTGGCAACATCGAATTCCATGATATCGCCGACCAGCGGATCGCCGTGCTCGACGCTGAGCTTGCCCTCGGGATCGAGGATTTCGAGCATGCCCTTGGCCAGCTCGTTGATCGTCACCCGGATGCCCGAGGCGACGTTGTAGGCCTGGCCCGAAGCCGCCGGATCGGTGGCGGCGGCGATGTTGGCGGCGACCAGATCCTTCACATAGGTGAAGCTGCGCACCTGCTCACCATGGCCGAACACCACTGGGTTCTTGCCCTCGGTAATCCGGCGCAGGAAGATCGAGACCACCCCGCCGAATTCGTTCGATTCCTGGCGCGGGCCATAGACGTGGAAATAGCGCAGGATCGTGGTGTCGAGCCCGTAAAGGTGACGGAACACATCGACATAGCGCTCGCCCGCCAGCTTGGAGACGCCGTAGTAGCTGACCGGGGCCAGCGGGTGATCTTCGGTGGTCGGGAAGATCTTGGGCTCGCCATAGACCGACCCGGTTGAGGCGTGGACGAATTTGCGCACCCCGGCATCCATCGCATGGCGCAGCAGGTTGAGCGCACCCCCGGCATTCACCTCCAGATCGCGCTCGGGATTGTCGAGGCAGATGTTCTTCTTCGACGCCGCGTTATGAAACACGGTGTCTACGCCTTCAAACAAGGCCTTCATTGACGCGCTGCTGACACACACGTCCATTTCGGCGAAGCGGAAGTTGTTGCGACCCTCGAACAGCTTGACGTTGCTCGGCTTGCCGGCCGAAAGATCGTCCATGCTGATTACATCGGCGCCCAGCGCGACCAGTTCTTCCACCAGATGCGATCCGACGAAGCCTGCTCCGCCGGTAACGATGACCTTGCGGCCGGAAAGCAGAGCGGGGTTGGCGGGCATGCGGGTGGTCTCCAATTGGGGGAATTATTGCGGGGCCGCGTTAGTATGGCGCGGCAGGTGGCGCAAGGCGCGAAGTCTGCTGGCTTTGGCCGCAGGACCCGCCTAAGGGGTTGCCGCAATTGGAGAGTGTGCGCGGGCCATGTGCGGAATTGCAGGACTGATCGACCGGCGCGGGCTGCCCGAAGCCGCCGCGCGCCCCTTGATCGACGCGATGAGCGCCCGGATCGCCCGGCGCGGGCCCGATGGCACCGATGTCTGGGGGGATGGTGCGGCAGGTGCCTGGTTCGTCCACCGCCGCCTCTCGATCATCGACCTGAGCGAGGCCGGCACCCAGCCGATCGCCAGCGACGACGGCCGGGTGGTGCTGACTTACAACGGCGAACTCTACAACACCGCTGAAATCAGGGCCGAGCTTGCGGCGCTTGGGAGGAAGTTTCGCGGCCATAGCGATAGCGAAGTGGTCGCCAATGGCCTCGCCGAATGGGGCGCCGAGGCCCTGCTGCCCAAGCTGCTCGGGATGTTCGCCTTCTGCGCCTGGTGGCGCGACAGCCGCGAGCTGGTGTTGGTGCGCGACCGGCTGGGCAAGAAGCCGCTTTACTGGACGCGGCGCGCTGGCGGGATCGCTTTTGCCAGCGAGCTGCCCGCGGTGGCTGCGCTGCCCGGTGTTTCGCGCGAGATCGACCAGGGCGCGGCAGCAAGCTATCTGCGGACCGGACATGTCCCGGATCCGCTGAGCATCCTCTCAGCTGTCTCCAAGCTTCCGGCGGGAGCGCTGCTGCGGCTGCGCACCGGCTCAATCGAGCCTGAGATTTCGCGCTGGTGGACTCTGGCCGAAACCGTGCGCGCCGCCAAGGCCGCGCGCTTCACCGCAGGCCCCGAAGCCGCGCTGGCGGCCGCCGCGCCGCTGGTCGACGATGCGGTGCAGCGGCGGATGGTGTCCGATGTACCGTTCGGCGCGTTCTTGTCCGGCGGGATCGACAGCTCGCTGGTGGTTGCGCGGATGCAGGCCGTATCGGGCAGCAAGGTTTCAACTTTCTCGATTGGCTACAAGGAAGCGGCCTACGACGAATCCGCCGAGGCCGAAGCCGTCGCGCGGCATCTTGGCACCGACCATCACTCCTTCGTGCTCTCACCCGCAGATGTCTTCGCCACGATCGAGCAGCTGCCTGCGATCTATGGCGAGCCGTTTGCCGATCCTTCGGCCGTGCCCAGCACCGTGCTGGCCGAACGCGCGCGCCAGCATGTGACCATGGTCCTGACCGGCGACGGCGGCGATGAGGTGTTCGCGGGATACAACCGCTACGTCGCCGCGCGCGGGTTGCTGGGCAAGTTCGACGTCCTCCCCCGCCCCCTGCGCAGCGCGCTCGCTGCGGTGATGGCTGCGCCCAGCCCGGCCACATGGGACCGGCTTTTCAATCTTGCTCCAGCCTCGCTGCGTCCGCGCAGCGCGGGGG
>CAZVMC010000016.1:7909-31787 GCA_964628635.1 uncultured Novosphingobium sp.
TGGGACCGGCTTTTCAATCTTGCTCCAGCCTCGCTGCGTCCGCGCAGCGCGGGGGAAAAGCTGCACAAGCTGGCCGCGCTGTTGCCGCTGGGTGATAGTCAGCGCTATGCGCAGGTCACCTCGCAGTGGCCCGATGCCGATGCAATCCGCAGCGGTACGGAGCCGGACGAACCCGCGCTGGCCGAGGCAGAGGCGCTGCTGGCCGACCCGGTCGAGCGGCTGCGCTATCTTGACCTGCTGACCTACCTGCCGGGCGATATCCTAACCAAGGTTGACCGGGCGACGATGGCCCACGGCCTCGAAGCGCGGGCGCCGCTGCTTGATCACCGGCTGATCGAATTCGGTTTCCGCCAGTCCACCGCAACGCTGATGCACGAAGGCCGCCCCAAGTGGATTTTGCGCAAGCTGCTCGAACGCGATGTCCCGCGCGCGCTGTTTGAGCGGCCCAAGAGCGGTTTCGGCATCCCGATCAGCGACTGGCTGCGCGGCCCGATGCGCGATTGGGCGGAAGATCTGCTCGATCCTTTGGCGTTGGATGAAACCGGGTTAGTCCACACCCAAGCCGTCCGGCAAATCTGGCAGGATCACCTCGCCGGCCGCACCAATGCCCAATACGGGCTGTGGACGGTGTTGATGCTTCAGGCCTGGCGGCGCGCGATTGCGCGCTGGTAAAGCGCTTCGTAGGCATCCTGCGTGGCCGCGATCCCAAAGTGGCGGGCAACGTGGGCCTGCTGGCGGCTGGCCAATTCCTGCCGCGCCGCAGTGTCACTGAGCAGCCGCGCGGCCTCACGCCCTACTTCAACGGGATCGGGCGAGGCCCAGATCCAGTCGTCGGGTCTGGGTGAATAGTCAGCGCGGGCCTGCAGGGCGATCACCGGCAAGCCCGCCGCTGCGGCTTCAAGCCCGGCAATGCCGGTAATCGCGCCCACATTCATGCTCACGTAAAGGTCGATATTGGCGAGCGCGAGCTGCGGATCGGCCACCAGCCCGGGCAGGTGGAGCCGCGCGCCAATTCCCAGCTCTTCCGCGCGGGCCCGGACCGTTTCGGTCATCGGGCCATCCCCGGCGATCAGGAAATGCGCTTGGTGGTTGGTCCGGGCGACTTCGGCAAAAGCGGCCAGCGTGGCCAGCGGATTGCGCTCTGCCCGGATCCGGCCAACCGTGCCGACGACCGGGGCTTCGCTGGGGATCCCGCAGGACTTTCGCCAAGCGCTGGCAGCCGCAGGATCGGCTGGCCGATCAAGCGCCATGCCATTGGGGATGATGGCACTGGGCAACTGGGGGCGTTCTTTCAGGAATCCGGTCCAGAATGGATCCTCAGCCATCAGCGCATAGCCATCGCGGCCCTTTGCCAACCATGCACCTAGCAACCGTTGCCGCCGCCGGATCGGCATTCCCACGCCGTGGAAGGTTTCGACAACCGCCGGGCCAGACTGCCCGCGCAGCTTGCCAAGCCAGGTCGCTCCGGTGCCAAGCAATGCGGCGTAAGTCAGGTGGCTGTGGACCACGTCAAATTGCTCAAGCCAGCGCCGCTGGCGCCACAGCCACAGCGGCAATCGCGCATAGGCGGCGAGCTTGCCGGTTCCTTCGCCAACGATCGTGGTGAATTCGATACCCGGCTCAAGCCGATTGCGGTTGAGTGCCGGATCGGCCGGAAAGCCCGCCACCACCGTCACTTCATGGCCGCGCCGCGCCGCTTCGTTGGCAAGGTCAACCAAGACCTTCTCTGCGCCGCCTTTGGTTAGCGCGGGAACGACGTGAAGAATTCGCATTTTCGCCGCGAATCCGCCGGGTTCAGGCGGGCTGGAGAATGCTGGCCAGAATGGCTTCGCAGACTTCCATCGCCGCGACCGCTGCATCGGCCCCGGGCGCTTCGGACGCAGGTTCACCCCGGCAGCCCGCCAGAAAGGCCTGAAGTTCGAGCTGCAGGGCTTCGCGCGGCTGGACCTCGATCGATTCCTCGATCTGGGTGATCCGGTATGGTTCACCCGGGCGCTGCTCCACCCCGGTGTGGCGGCTGAGCACGATTTCCTTCCGCAGCAACTCACAATCGACAAACATGTCCTTGCAGGTCGCTTGAATTCGCCGGATTTTCTTGTCGGTGATCCGGCTGCCCTGGATATGGCTGAAGCGCCCGTTGGCATGCGTCAGCAGCGCCGCCGCATAGTCGATCATCGGCCCTTCGGCGACGCCGTGTGCCGCGATCTTGGTGACCGGGCCGTTGAGGTGCAGTGCGAGATCGATATCGTGGATCATAAGATCGGTGACCACATCGACATCGGTGATCCGCGCCGAAAGCTTGTTGGTGCGCACGAAATCGACGCTGACGACCTGCTCGGATCCGTCGAGCAGGCGCTTCATCTGCACCACGGCGGGGTTGAACCGTTCGATCAGGCCCACCTGCAGGTGCAGGCCGCGTTCCACGACAAAGTCCCGCAGGGCCAGCGAGCTGGCTAGCCGGTCGGTGAGCGGCTTCTCGACAAAGATATTGCGAACCTTGCTGGAAACCCGGCGCACATATTCGTCATGCGTGGTGGTGGGGCTGGCGATCACCACGGCATCGACGCTGTCCAGCGCCGCGTCGAGATCGGCAGCATGCGAAACTTGCGCGGCGGCGGCCAGCTTGGCGGCATGGTCAGGATTGACGTCGTGAACCCAAACCAGATCGGCAGCGCCGAGCAGCGACAGGACCCGCAGATGGTTCTGTCCCATGTTGCCCAGCCCGATCAGGCCCAGCCTTACCGGTGCGGTCATGGCTGCTTCTCCACCCGGTTGCCCGCCTGATCGACCCAGCCAATCTGCCGGGCGGGGTTGCCAACCATCAGGGCATGCGGCGCAACATCTTTGGTGACCACGCTGCCCGAACCGATCATCGCATACTCCCCGATCGTTATGCCGCACACCACAGTCGCATTGGCACCGATACTCGCACCGCGCTTGACCAGCGTTGGGGTGATCACCCAGTCGGGATTGTTCGCGCGTGGCACCTTGTCATTGGTGAAGCAGGCATTGGGGCCAACGAAGACCTCGTCCTCGATGGTCACGCCGTTGTAGACCGAAACCGAGTTCTGGATTTTGCAGCCGTTGCCGATGGTGACGGCGTGGTCGACATAGACATCCTTCGACAGGATGCAGTCCTTGCCAATCCGCGTCGCCTCGCGAACCTGGACATTGATCCAGATTTTCGTCCCTGCGCCGATCTCGGCGCGCGGATCGACGCTGGCGGTCGGGTGGATAAAGACACCGTCATTCAAGGCGCTTACTCCGCCATGGCCGCGACGATGGCGTCGATCTGCTCAGCCTCAAGATAGGGATGCATCGGCAAGCTGAACACGGTGTCGGCCATCGCTTCGGTGACCGGGAAATCGCCGCGCTGGTACCCAAGGTTCGCAAAGGCGAGTTGCTCATGCAGGCCCTTGGGATAATAGATCATGGTGGGCACACCGGCTGCGCTGAGACGCGCCTGAAACGCCGCCCGGTCCTCCTTGCTGGCGGCGACGACGGTATACTGCGCCCAGGCGCTGATCATCCCGGCCGGGATCGGCGGGGTGCGCACGGGAATGCCCGCATCGGCGATCGCCTTGTCGTAATGCGCTGAAACCCGCTGGCGTGCGGCGATCTCATCGTCGAAAATGTCGAGCTTGACGTTCAGAACGGCCGCCTGAACCGCATCGAGACGTCCAGTGATACCCATCCGGACATTCTCATATTTGTCACTGCCCTGACCGTGCACCCGGATCGAGCGCAGCACTGCGTCAAGCTCGGCATCGTCGCAGAAGATCGCGCCGCCATCGCCGTAGCAGCCCAGCGGTTTGGCCGGGAAGAACGAGGTGCAACCGATTTCGGCGAGCGAACCCGCGCGGCGGTTCTCCGCCGAACCTCCGAAGCTCTGCGCCGCATCTTCGATCACGAACAGACCGTGTTTGGCGGCGATTGTGTTGATTGCGCGGTAATCGGCGGGAAGCCCGAAGAGATCGACCGCGATGATCCCCTTGGGCCGGGTCTTGCTGCTATCGTGCGCGGCTATTGCTGCTTCGAGGGCCGCGACATCCATGTTGAAGCTGCCAGCTTCGATGTCGACGAATACCGGCGTTGCGCCAACCGTCGCGATTGCCTCGGCGCTGGCCATGAAAGTGAAGGGCACGGTGAACACGGCATCACCGGGGCCAACCCCTTTGGCCATCAAGGCCATGACCAAGGCATCCGTCCCCGAGGCGCAGGACACGCAATGCTGGCTGCCCGCAAACTTTGCGAGACGCGCCTCAAGCTGCTCTACCACCGGTCCGAGAATGAAGGTCCCGCTGCGCATTACCTCAAGAACGGCGGCCTCAACCGGTTCCGCGATCCGTGCGTACTGGCTCTTGAGGTCGATAAACGGGATCATATGGCTGAAATCCTTGGGTTGTGGCTGTGCCGGGCGCGGCCGCATAGCATGGGGATCGGCGGCCCAAAAGGTGCAAACTGGCGGAAACGGATATTCTCAGGCTCGGGCCGGCAACTGGTTCGACGCGGGATTCACAGAGCGAAGCAGCGCCTTGCGCCGGTTTGAAACCAGATAGACCAGCGCGAAGATCACCACGAGCGCTGGTGTGGCCATTTCACGCTGCCGCAGCCCCAGCCCCACGTTGTAATAGGCGAAGGCGAGCATGAAGATCAGGCCAGCGAAGTGGAAGGTTGCAAACCTGACCGGGAGCGATGCCCGAAAGAGCGAGAACCAGGTCCCCAGCTTGCTGACCAGCTTCCAGGTGATGAAGATCATCGCAAGGTTCTGCAGAGAAGCCACCAGACCGAAAATGCCGTTCGTATCCACGAACAATGGCCGGTAGAGCAGGCTGAACAGCTTCACCGGAAATGCGCTCTGCGCCAATGACGCGTCGGTGTCTTGCGTTGCAAGCCCGGTCTGATTTTCGACGAAAGCCGCGACGGAGCTGATGCTGGTGACATCGACCTTGAGCGTTTGCATCAGCGAACCGGCCATCGAGACACCGCCAGCCACGGCCAGCGTCAGCAGCACGATGCGGGTCGTCAAAGGCACGCCGCGTCCCAACAGGACTGCGAATGCCAAGGCAGCCGTAGTGACCAAGGCCACGTGCGGCCGGATCAGAACCATGATGGCGATAGCCAGGCCAAACCATGCCCAGCGCTTGCTGATGCCAAAGGTCGCCCAGACTGCCAGCGCACAGGCCAGAAACATCGGCGGATCCTTGCCGATGGCGCTCGTCCAGAAATACATGCCGGGAAGGAACATGAGCCCAACCACGAGGGGCTTGAGTTCGAGACGGAGGATGTTCGAACAGTCCTCAAGGGTGCGATAAACCAGTATCAGCCCCCAAAAACCAAATGTCTGAAAGATCAGGAAGAAATCTAGATAACTTCCGCCGAGTAGCCTCTTGAGAAACTGAGTGATCCAAACAACGGCGACCGTTCCGGTTTCAAAATCCCTGTAATAAAATCGGTAATCATCGAAGTAGTAAAGCTTCGTATCGGCATCATTGCTCTGGACAAAGAAATAATAAAGAACGGATGCGGCAAGATGGAACACCAGCAGCAGCACAAACAGGCCAAGACGCTTGTTGTCCTTGGCACTGCTGAACCACAGGAAAGCTACCAGACTCAGCAGGATCCCCAAGGCGCCGACTGGCGTCACTCGTCAGCTCCGTTTTCGGTCCGCACCGGCTGGGGCATCAGCAGGGCCAGAAGCATGCCAAACACGCCCGCCATTGCCGCCGAGCGCAGGGGATAATCGACAAAGCTGTGCGCAAGAATGAGGATAACCCCGAGCGAGGCGGCCCGGCGCAAGCGGGCGCCTAGGTCGCTCTCGGTCGAAAACCAACTCTGCGCTGCCGCGATCACCAGCCAGATCGCGAAGGCCACCGCCAACGCCACACCCGGCAGCCCAAGTTCCAGGGCGACTTCCGCATAATCGTTGTGCGCATGGTTCATCCACTCACGCGCCGACTTCTCGCCGCCCGATTCCTTCAGATAGATTGCGGAAAAGCTGCCCAGTCCGCTCCCGACCGGCAGATAGTCCGACGCGGCCGACAGCGTGTTCTGCGTGATCACCGCGCGGCTGCTGGCTGATACGCCGACCTTCTCCTGCAGAAAGCCCGTGGAAGTAGTTACAGCCAGTGCCGCAACCGCTGCCAGCGCCACCACGCCCAGCCCGCGCGTGACAATTGGCTTGGCCAACCACGCACGCAATGGCCCGAGCAGCAAGGCGCCGCCGAGCGCCGGAACGGCTAGCAGCAAGCCGGCATTGGAACCGATCAGGACGATGCCGGTAACCAGCAGGGCAACCGCCGCCATCGGCACCCACTGCCACTGCGGGGCGGGCTTGCCGCGTTTGACCTTGGCATATCGATCCTGCAGGCCAATCATGGCCAAGGGCATCGTCACGAGCAACAAGGTGGCAAAGTGGTTGGCATTGGCAAAGAAGCCCACCGGATCGTCGCGGTTGGTGACCGAATAGAACCGCAAGGCTGAACTGGGGCCGGTGACCAGTTGCGCGATCCCCAAACCAACCGACGCGACGGCAATTGCCGCCACAACTGCCGCAAGCCGGACCCTCGCGGGTTCATCAAGTTTGCGGACCGCGAGATAGGTCGCAACCGGGATCAGCAGCGCCAGAGCACTCCGGACTGTGCGATCGTCGGTCAAGCTTATGGGCAGCCACGGCAGCTCAAGCTCTAGCAAACGATAGCCATCGGCAACGAATTTGCGGCCGGGCAGACTTTCCCAGACCACGGGAGGCAGGGGGACGAGGGTCAGGCCGATCCACAGGACCAGCAACCCCAAAAACCAGCCAAGCGCTTTTTCCTGTTTGCTGCGGATCGCGGTTTGCCCACGCCAGATCGCCGCTGCCAGCACCGCCGCGGCCATCATTTGCAGCAACAGGTTGGCAAGGGCACCGCCATTGCTGGCACCGCCCAGCAGCAGGCAGGCCGGAACTAGCCAGAAAGCGGCGGCAATCGGCGCGCGCTGCGGGATCAAACTGGATTTCTTGGCGCGACGCTTCATGGCCGTCCTGCCTCGATCGACAGGATTTCAATCTCGCTGGCCCCGCCTTCGCCCTCGCTGGCGAAAATCGCGAGCTCTTGCAGCGCACAGGCCTCAGGCACGGCGACTGGTAGCTTGATGACCTGCGGCTCTGGCCCCAGCTTGCCGAGCGAAACTTCGGCAAGTTGCTGGCCGCCGGACTGGCAAGTCAGGCGCATCGACAGCAGCATGGGCTTAGCCAAACCGCCGTCGCGTGCCTTAAGGGCGATCTGCCAGGCACCCGGTACAAGGCCGATCGTTTGCGCCAACAACGGCACGTTGAACTTGCCGCTGGCATGAGCCCGAACAATCGCGTTCCCACCGGAATCGGTCACGCGTACGGAATAATCCTCGGCCTGATCGGCTAACCGCCAGCCAAAAGGGCCGGATTTTTTCGGTTGTTTGAATGCGCCATCGAACACTGGCGAATTGGGGCTCAGCCGTTCGTACCTGGCAAACAGCCGATAGGCATCGGCCAGCTTGCCATTCTGGGCGAGGATTTTCAGGTACCCCTCGCGCTCAAGGTTGCGCATCGCGGCGGCATTTGCCGGGGCCGGGGCATCGAGCAAACGTTCGATTTCGGCAGGTTGCAACTGCCCAGTTTTGGCCGCACCCAGCAAGACCGGCGTTCGCCAGCCGGGATAGGAGGCCATCCGCTGCATCAGGTCACGCTTGCCGGCGGGATCGGCGAGCAAAGCGACGAGTACTGGCAGAATCGGTTCGACCAGCCCGTTGTTAAGGCTCAAGAGGCGATCAAGCTGGACCACCGCCTGATCGCGATTGCCCGAAGTTGCGTGCACGATCGCCAATGACAGCCGCGGTGGCTCGAATGTCGGTTGCCGCCGCAAGGCCTCCTCGAACAACGGAGCAAACTTCGCCCCCGCAAGTTGATCGCCCTGCATTGCGGCAAAGCCTTTTGCGGCAAAGCCTGCCGCTTGCAGCGGATCGCGGTAGGCAAGCGCGCGGATTTGGTCCTCAAGCCAGGCCTTGGGCTTGCCGGGCGCAGCCAGCACGGCGAAGGCTTGCCGTGACCGCGCTGCCGGCGAAAGCGTCGCAGCACGCTCGCGCAGGAAACTCGCAGCCGAAAGGCCCGCCAGAACCAGAAACGCAAGGCAAGCCGTTAGCTTGCGGGAGGAGAAAGCCATTCGCACTTCGCTTCGGCCCGCCTACTTGACGATGGCTAGCTTGCGCCGCTCATCGTCATTATCGGCGTAATGATACGAATAGGAGTAGCTATAGCCGTAACCGTTCTTCTTGCTCTCGTACTTGTTGAGAACGATCCCGAGCACGCGGCTGTTCGAGGCCCGCAATCTGCCAAGCGCGGCCCGGATCATCGAACGGCTCACCGACGAGGCCTCGACCACCATCAGCACGGCCTCGCTGAGTGACCCCATGATCGGAGCATCGGCCAGACCCATGACCGGCGGGCCATCGATCACCACATGGTCAAAGCGCGCGGCCGCGCCCGCAAGAAGTTCGGCAAAGCCTTCTTCGGAAAGCAGGGCGGCCGGATTGGGCACGGTGGGTCCGGCCATGATGATCGACAGATTGGCAAATTCGCTCTTGTGGGTCGCTTTGTCGAATTCGACCTCTCCGGCCAGAATATTGGAAAGCCCAACCGAATCCGTGCGCGACGTGGTGCCGCTGTAGAATGTCGGCTTGCGCATATCGGCATCGATCAGCAGCGTGGACTTGCCCTGCTTTGCCAGTGATGCCGCCAGCGCGAGCGATACGCTGCTCTTGCCTTCCCCCGGCCGCGAACTGGTGACGAGCAGGACTTTGGGGATGCCGTGACTGGTCGCGAATTGCAGCGCCGTTCGCAATGAAAGCGCCGCTTCCACCAATTCGGACTTTGGATCCTTCAGTATCTCGGCGTAGTCTTCCTCTTCGTCGGTCTGCGGCAAGACCCCGAGCAAGGTCATGTGCAGCTTGGATTCGACATCATCAGGAAGCTTGATCGTATCGTCGATGAATTCGATCAGGAAGGCACCGCCGATACCAAGCAGCAGACCGGCGATCAGGCCGAGCAGCACGTTCATCGGCACATTGGGCGCAACCGGCGCGCTGGGCGGCTTGGCACGGTCAACGATCGAAACCTTGTTGTCGGCGACACCATCGGTCAGCCCGACCTCTTTATACTTCTGCAGCAGAGCATCGTAGAGCGCCCGGCTGGTATCCACCTCGCGCTGCAGAATCGTATACTGGATGCTGCGCTTCTTGAGATCGAGCACTTTGCCCTTCAGCGCGTCGAGCCGGCCCTGCAATTCCCGCTCGCGCGCGACCGCCGCCTGGTATTCCTGGCGCACCGAAGTGCCCTGATCGCTGCGCTGCTGGGCGATTTCGCGATCATAGACTTCGATTTGCCGCCGCAGCGCGACCAGTTCGGGATAGCCGGGCAGAAACACAACCGACTTCGCCTGATACTCCGCCTGCGCTTCGGCGCGGCGCTGGGTCAGTGAAAGCAGAACGGCGTTGTCCGACGGGGTGCGGCCAGACGAATGGCGGTACTTCTGTTCCGCCGCGATCCGCTGATTGCGCGCTTCGGCCAGCGCCGTGTTGATCTCCAATAGCGATGCCGCCTCGAGCGAAGTCTGCCCGCCGCCCTCATCCGAACCGCCAACTTCGACGATGCCCTGCTGGGTCGCATAGGCGACAATATCGCGCTCCGACTTTTCCAGCTTTTCCCGCGTTGAATTAAGCCGATCTTCGAGGAACTTGCGCGAATAGGCGCCCTTCTCAAACTCGCGCTCAAGGTTGCTGGCGATGAATTGATCGGCATAGGCATTGGCCAGAGTGGCCGTTTGCGCCGCATTGTCACCAACGATGGTGATATTCACCAGCCGGCTATCGCGAACGATCTCGATCGCCACCTGCTTGCGCAGCCGCTCTGCCGCCGCATCGCGCCGCTGCGCCGCGCTGCCGGATTGATCGACGAAGTCGGGATTGTTGGCCAAGCGTTGGGCATCGACCACCCGCTGCGCCAAAGCTCGGCTTTGCAGCAGCCCGACCTGTGTGGCCATATATTCAGTGCCGCGCAGCATCACAGTCCGCGCCGTGTCTGCGCCGGGAACCGCGACCGGATCTTCCTTGTCGATCTTGATCTGCGCAACCGCTTCAAACCGCTTGGTCATCAGCATGGACGCGCCCAGACCCAGCAGGGGGCCCAGAATCAGCAGCGCCAGAATCAAGCGCTTCCACTTGTTCAGCACGCGGAAGATTTCGCCCGGATCGATGGCGCGGGTCAGCACGCTGCCAGCAGCAGAAGGAGGAGCCCCGTCGGCAAAGCCTTCAAGCCCTGAACCCGAGATAGTGGGACGCACCGAAGCGTTCGTAGTCACCCGCTGACTGTCGTTTTCAATCACAGACTTACTTTCAGAATCAACGTTGACTTTAGAATACGCGGAACAGCGACAAGAGCGGCACCGCGTTCAGGAAATCGCGGTAAGCCCTGGTCAGCTTCGAGCCATCGACCACCACCGTATCGTTGCCATAGATCACCGGATCAGGCGTTTCCCCGTTGCGGATCGAAGCCAGATCGAATGCCGCTGCGTTGCGCTTGCCGCCGATTTGCCGGAAGACCACAACGCGGTGGATATTGGCATATTCATCGGGCCCACCAGCAATGGCTACAGCGCCAATCAGCGTAGTCTGACCACGCAGCTCATAAACACCAGGCTTCCTGATCGAACCTTCGATGGTGACCTGTTTGGCGATTGCCTGCTTGATCGCGACGGTGACCGAAGGCGAGCGCACGTAGTTCGCTGCCAGACGGGTTGAAATGCGGTTGGCCAGTTCCGGCGCGGTCAAGCCGGCGGCATCAACCGTCCCGATGAGCGGCATGGAAATCTTGCCATCGCGATCGACCTGGATGTCGCGGCTGAGGTCGGGCAGCTGATAGACCTGAACACTGATCGTATCGAGCGGGCCGATGATCCCGCTATCGCCGATTGGTGGGCGTTCCGAATCCGGCTGGGTAAAGCCGGGCACATCGTATGGCACCGGACCGCCGCGAGTCGTGCACCCTTGCAGCAGTGCCAGCACAGCCAACAGAAGCCAGAAAGTACGATTCAAGCCAATCACTCGCGAACCCTTTTTGACAACGCAAACGCCAACACATTGCACCATATGGCAACAGGACGCAGGCCAAGGGCCGCCGTTAACCACCGTTGCGCTCCTCTAGACCGAAGCCTTGCGGGTAGCAATGGTCGATAGGGAGGCCCGACCGCGCGGCGCCGATGGATTGCATAAACTGTATCGCGGCTTAATGACGCGCCCGAACAAGGGGGCAAGCCGGTGCCGGGTCGCAAGTTCATTGTTATTGTCGACTGCGGGCCGGATGGCGATCATGTCGCCGAATGGCAGCGCCAGGCGCTTGCCACGCTGCCGCCGGAAGACAGCCTCGAACTGCTGGCCTGCAACAATACCTCACTGGCGCGAAAGCCAGTGAAGCATGGGCTCTACTACGCCCTCAACCTGCTCTCGGTGCGCAACCCGCTGACCCGCTCGGTACCGCTGGCGGGCATTCGCGCGCAAGTTTGCGGTCGCCGCGAATTCGCCAGTCTGCCGGACGGTGCCTGGCAGGTCCTGCCCGAGGAGATCGTCACTTACATTGCCGGGTCTGACGCACAGGCAGTAATCAAGCTGGGCATGGGCCTGATGCGCGTACCGCCTGAGATCGCGCTGCCGATCCTGTCCTGGCATCACGGCGATCCGGAATACTACCGTGGTCGCCCGGCCGGATTCTGGGAAATTCGTCAGCGCCGCGGCACGACCGGTCAGATCGTCCAGGCTATCGGCAACAAGCTCGATGCCGGAGCGATCCTAGCCTTTGCCGAAACGCGCACGCTGGCCCACAGCTGGCGCGGCACCCTGATGGAGGGGTTCCGGCATTCCCCGCTGCTGCTGGAACCTGCCCTCAGGAATGCCCTGGCCGGAACCGCGCTCACCAAACCGACGACAGGCAAGAACTATCGCCTGCCGTCCAACTTCGAAGTCTTGCGGTTTGGCTTGCAGATGTTTGCCGCCAAGCTGCGGCGCTGGGTCTATGGCGCGCTGTTTGAGAAGCGCTGGCAGGTTTCGACCCTGCCGATAACCGGCGCGGCAGAGGCCGTGGCGATACTGACTGGCGCTGGGGCGGTTCCGGACGCTTCCTCGTGGGAGCAATTGCCGGTTCCCAAGGGCTGCACCTTCAACGCGGACCCGTTCTACGCCCCCAACGGCGATTTGCTGGTCGAGGCGCTCTCGGCGCGCAGCGGGCGCGGCGAGCTGCACCGGATCGGTACCGCTGGCAGCGCAAAGTTGAGCGTGAACCCCGGCCACCACAGCTATCCGGCGATGGTCGAGGAAGCGGGCCAATGGTACTGCGTGCCGGAAATCGCCCAGTGGTCGGGCCCTGTTGCTTACCGGATCGTCGGAGACAGCCTGGAGCCAGCCGCGACACTGCAGATCGAAGGGTCGCCGCGCCTCACTGATCCGACATTCCTGCGACATGACAGCAAACTATACCTGCTCGGCAATGTGGCCAGCGAGGGGAGCAATGTGCTGCGGCTGTGGTCGGCGGACGGCCTGTTCGCACCCTTCACGGAGCACCCGTCCAGCCCGGTGCGGATCAGTCCGCGCGGCGGGCGGATGGGCGGCAACATAATTGCCGACGGCAAACGCCTGGTCCGCGTCGGTCAGGACTTCACCCGCGACTATGGCGACGGGCTAATCCTGTTCGAGATCGATGAGCTCACCCCCGAAACCTACCGCGAGCATGAAGCGGGACAGTTCCGGTTCACGGATCGCCACGGCCCGCACACCGCGAACCTCTCGCCCAGCAGCGACCGGCTGGTTATTGACTGGTATCACAATCGCTTTACGGCGCTGGCCGGCGTGCGGCGAGCCCTGGCGCGGCTGCGCCGGACCTGAACGCATCAAGGCCAAAGAACGGAGATTGTCTTGAAGGATTTCGCACTGATCGGCGCTGCCGGTTACATCGCCCCGCGGCATCTGCGAGCAATCAAGGACACCGGCAACCGGCTGGTCGCCGCGCTTGATGGCAACGATACGGTCGGGATCCTCGACAGCTTCTTCCCCGAAGCGCACTTCTTCACCGAGTTCGAACGGTTTGACCGCTTTATCGATCTGCGCCGCCGGGCCGGTGAGGCGATCGACTACGTCAGCGTGATGTCGCCCAACTATCTGCACGATTCGCACATCCGCTTTGCCCTGCGCGCCGGGGCCAATGCGATCTGCGAGAAGCCGCTGGTGGTGAACCCCTGGAACATTGAGGCGCTGCGCGACATCGAAGCCGAAAGCGGCAAGCGGGTCAGCTCGATCCTGCAGCTGCGCTTGCACCCCAGTATCATTGCGTTGCGTGACAAGGTCGCCGCCGCGCGCGCCGCTGGACAAAGCGGGTTCACCGCCGATCTCAGTTACATTACCAGCCGCGGCAAGTGGTATCACCAGTCGTGGAAGGGTGAGGAGAGCAAGTCAGGCGGGGTTGCGGCGAATATCGGCATCCACTTCTTCGACATGCTGCTGTGGGTCTTCGGCCCGGTCCAGAGCCTGACAGTCAACCATCGCGACACCGACAGCGCCAGCGGGACGGTGCGCTTCAAGGATGCCGACGTGCGCTGGTTCCTGTCGATCAACGCCGATCACCTGCCCGCCGAAGTCGCTGCCAAAGGCCAGCGCACCTATCGCTCGATCACGCTGGGCGGCGAGGAGGTCGAGTTCTCCGACGGCTTCACCGAACTTCACACCGAAAGCTACCGGCACATTCTCCAAACCGGCGGCTTCGGGCTCGACGATGCCGAACCCAGCATCCAGCTGGTCCATTCCATCCGGCAGGCGCAGACCGTTGGCCGCAACGGCGACTATCACCCGCTGGCGGCTGTGGCGATCGGCGAATGAGCATCCACCCCACGGCAATCGTCGATGCCGGGGCCGAGATTGGCGCGGAAACGCGCATCTGGCATTGGGTTCACGTTTCCAGCGGGGCCCGGATCGGCGCCGGCTGCTCGCTGGGCCAGAATGTCTATGTCGGCAACCGCGTGATCATCGGCAACAACGTCAAGATCCAGAACAATGTCTCGGTCTATGACGATGTCGAGCTGGAAGACGATGTCTTCTGCGGCCCCAGCATGGTCTTCACCAATGTCTACAACCCACGCTCGGCGGTCCCGCGCAAGGATGAGTACCGCCGGACGCTGGTGCGCCGGGGCGCGACGCTGGGTGCCAACTGCACGATCGTCTGCGGGGTTGAAATCGGGGTCTGCGGTTTCGTGGCGGCGGGCAGCGTGGTCAATCGCGATGTCCCGGCCTATGCCCTGATTGCGGGGGTCCCCGGCCGCCAGATCGGCTGGATGAGCGCGCATGGCGAACGGCTCGACCTGCCGCTGACCGGCGATGGTGAAGCGCGCTGTCCCGGCGATGGATCGCTCTACCGGCTGTCAGACGGAGTGGTTACCCGCCTCGGCTAGGCCAAGGTGGGCCAGCATGGCGGCGTTGACCCGTTCAACGGCATAGCGCTCCCGGCAATAGACTAGACCCGCCGTGCCCATTTGCGCCCTTAGTTCGGGGTCGCCTGCCAATTGGCGCATCGCCGCTGCCGTCGCAGCGACATCCTGCACCGGCACCAGCAGCCCGGTCTGACCATGTTGCACCGTCTCGCGGCAACCCGGCGCGTCGGTCGTTATCACCGCGCGGCCGATCGCCATGGCTTCCAGCACCGTGCGCGGGGTGCCTTCGCGGTAAGACGGCAAAACATAGACGCTCGCAGCGGCAATCGCGGGGCGGACATCGTCAAGCGGGCCAAGGTAATCGAGGCCAGCCGCCGTCCACTTCGCCAGTTCATCGGGCGCGATCCCGTCTGGCCCCTCATCGAAATAGCCCGCCAGAGCGAACCGGGCTTTGCTTCCCGCTTGCAGCAGTTGGGTCGCGGCGCGCGCATATTCCCGCACGCCCTTGTTGCCGAGCAGGCGGGCGATCATCAGGAAGCGGGCATCCTCGGGCAGCGGAGCCGGCTGGAAATGGGCCAGATCCACGCCCGAACCATTGACCAGCCGCGCCTTTCCGGGATCGGCCAGCGCTCCGGCGTCAAGGAAATCGGACTGGTCGTCCGGATTCTGGAAAATCACCGCCCGGTTCGCCGCAGTCGCCCAGCGCCATAACGTGCGGGAGAGCTGACCGACGCTGCGGCGGATCAGGCCTTTACCCGGAATGAAGGCAAACCCCAGCCCGGTAACCAGCGAAGCAGATTCTACACCCTCCGCCCGCGCCGCCAGTGACCCCCAAATGCAGGGCTTGATGGTATAGCCCAGCACGAGGTCGGCGCCGCATTGCCGGATCACTTTCCGGATGGCGCGATAATAGCCAAAGTCGGCGATCGGGTTCAGGCCGGCCCGCGCCAGCGGAACGTTGTGCGGCTGCGCCCCCAACGCCGCGACCTGATCCGCGATAGGCCCTTCCAGCCCCGGCGCGGAGGCGTGGACCCGGTGGCCCGCGGCAATCATTGCCCTAATCAATGGCCCGCGAAAGTTGATCAGCGAGGGCGCGAAGGACGCATTGACAAGCACGGTGCGCGGCATCATGCGGCGCGCTCTAGCGGCAATCGATGATCCGCAAAAGTATTGAGGACTCTGCAAGATGCTTGGAACCTCGGTCGCGCCCTGGCCGGTCTTCAGCGAGGAAGAGGTTGAAGCCGTGGCGGGCGTGCTGCGCTCGGGCAAGGTCAATTACTGGACCGGACAGGAAGGCCGCGAGTTCGAGCGGGAATTTGCGGGCTGGGCTGGCAGCAAGCATGCTGTCGCGCTCGCCAATGGCACACTCGCGCTCGACCTCGCGCTGAAGGCGCTGGGCATCGGACCGGGCGATGAAGTCATCGTCACCCCGCGCACTTTCATCGCCTCGATCTCTTGCGTGGTCAACGCTGGGGCAACCCCGGTCTTCGCCGATGTCGATTCCGATAGCGGCAATATCGAACCGGCCACCATCGCGCCGGTCATCAGCGAGCGCACCCGCGCGGTAATCCCGGTCCACCTGGCCGGTTGGCCCTGTGATATGCCGGGCATCCTGGCCCTGACGCAGCCGCGCGGAATTGCCGTGATCGAAGACTGCGCACAGGCACACGGCGCGTTGATCGATGGCCGTTCGGTTGGGACTTTCGGGGCGGTGGGAGCCTGGTCGTTCTGCCAGGACAAAATCCTGACCACCGGCGGCGAAGGCGGGATGGTCACCACCGATGACCCTGACTTGTGGCGTAAGATGTGGTCCTTCAAGGACCACGGCAAGGACTGGTCGGCCGTCTACGAGCGCGACCACGCGCCGGGGTTTCGCTGGCTGCATGAAAGCTTTGGCACCAATTGGCGTATGCTTGAGGCGCAATCGGTGATCGGCCGCATCCAGCTGCGCCGTATGGCCGATTGGACCCGTCGCCGCACCGAAATCGCCGCGCGCTATGCCGCCGCGCTAGAGCCGTTTTCTGGCGCCGTGCGCGTGCCCAAGCCCGCCGCCCACCTGGCCCACGCGTGGTACCGGTTCTACGCCTATGTCCAGCCCGAAGGCCTCAAGGACGGCTGGGACCGCGACCGGATTGTCGCCGAGGTTACCGCGCGCGGCGTGCCGCTGCTGCACGGCACCTGCTCCGAGGTCTATCTGGAAAAGGCCTTCGACGGCACCGGCTGGCGGCCGGCCCAGCGGCTACCCAATGCGCAAATGCTGGGCGCGACCAGCCTGATGTTCCTGACCCACCCGACCTTGAGCGACGATGACCTTGATCGGATTGTCGCGGCGGTCACCGAAGTGCTGGAAGCCGCCGCGCGCTAGTCCTTGCTGCGCAAGACCCGCGCGGGATTGCCGACAACGGTGGTGCCGGGCGCAACGTCTTTCACCACCACTGCCCCCATCCCGACAACGGCATCGGCCCCGATGGTCAGCCCCTGGCGGATCACGGCGTTGGAACCGATGTAAGCGCGGTCGCCGATCGTGACATTGCCGTTGCAGCGCACAGCCGGGGCGAAGGTGACGAAATCGCCGATGGCGCAGTCATGCTCGACGTATGAATAGAGATTGCACTGAAAATGCGCGCCGATCCGGATGTTGCTGGTCAGCGTGGTCCAGGGTGAAAGCAGCGCGCCGGGTCCGACTGTGACATCGTCCATTTCGACCGATTGCGCCGCCCGGACCGAATAGAATTCCAGCCCGGCAGCCGCGCAGCGCTGCACGATCCGTTCGCGCAAGGCTGGATCGGCGATCGCCACCACAATCTCCTTGGCTGGTGTCTCGCAAAAGGCGGCGAAGGACAGCACCGGCATTCCGTTGCACTCCGGAGCGCGCGGATTGTCTTCAACGAAAACCACAGAATCGCCGGGATACTGAGCCCGCACCAGCGGCGCGATGCCGCGGCCGCAGCCACCGGCACCGAAGACCCCGCGCACAATCATGCTTTCCGGCCTTCGAACGGTGCCATGGTTGCCTCGCCCTCCGCACTGATCCCTTGCCGGGTGACTACCGCCAGAACCGTCCGAAACAGGATGCGGATATCGAGCCACAGGCTGCGATTGTCGACGTACCAGACATCGGCCGCGAATTTCTCGTCCCAGCTCAGCGCGTTGCGGCCATTGATTTGCGCCCAGCCGGTCAATCCCGGTCTGACCTCATGGCGGCGGGCCTGCACCGCATCGTAGAGCGGCAGGTATTGCACCAGCAATGGGCGCGGGCCGACCAGACTCATGTCGCCGCGCACGATGTTCCACAGCTCGGGCAGTTCATCGAGGCTGGTGCTGCGCAGGAACCGGCCGAAACCGGTCAAACGTGCCGCATCGGGCAGCAGCTGGCCATCGGCACCGCGCGCATCGGTCATCGTGCGGAACTTGATCAGCTCAAATGGCGCGCCGAGCAAGCCCGGGCGCACTTGCCGGAACAGCACCGGGCCACCCAGCAGGACCCGCACCGCGCAGGCCACGATCAGCAGCAGCGGCAGCAGCACGATCAACGCCGGAATAGTCACCACCAAATCGAAACAGCGCTTGATCATGGGGCCGAGTGACTAGTGCCACAGTGCAGACATTGCAAACGGCAGCTAGGGTCAAGGAATCCTTGAGGAATGGCCGTTAGAGCCGCCGCTTCCGGAGATTGCCAAAGCCCAAGGCTTTGCATAGAGCCGCGCTGCACCTTGAACGCCCCAACCTGCTGATCGGAATCTCGCCTTGTCTGCTTCGTCTCGCGTAATTGTTGTTGGTCTCGGCTATGTCGGCCTGCCGCTGGCAGTCGCTTTGGCAAAGCAGTTCGCGACAACCGGGCTCGATGTCGATCAGCGGCGGATCGCCGAGCTGGAAAGCGGGCACGACCGTACCGGAGAGATCGAGCGTGAGCGGCTCGAAGCCTCGACGCTGGCGCTGACCGCCGATCCCGCTGCTTGCCCGCCGGCCGATTTCTACATCGTCACCGTGCCGACCCCGATCGACGCGGCCAACCGCCCTGACCTCAGGATGGTGGAGGCCGCGAGCCGGACGGTGGCCGCCATGCTCCCCGCAGCAGTCAGCGAAGGCCGGGTGCCGGTGGTGGTCTATGAAAGCACGGTCTATCCCGGTGTCACCGAAGATATTTGCGCGCCGATCCTTGAGGAGGTCTCCGGCTTGACCTGCGGCAAGGACTTCTTCCTGGGTTACAGCCCCGAGCGGATCAACCCGGGTGACCGCGAGCATACCATCGACAAGATCACCAAGGTTGTCTCCGGCCAGACCCCGGAAGTGCTTGAGCGGGTCGCCGATCTCTATGGCGCGATTACCAGCGGCGGGGTGTTCAAGGCCAGGTCGATCAAGGCGGCCGAGGCCGCCAAGGTGATCGAAAACGCCCAGCGCGATATCAACATCGCCTTCATGAACGAGATCGCGCAGATTTTCGGCGCGATGGACCTTTCGGTCTGGGACGTGCTGGCCGCGGCGCGGACCAAGTGGAACTTCCTGCCCTTCTCCCCCGGCCTGGTCGGCGGACACTGCATCGGGGTCGATCCCTACTACCTCTCCGCCCGGGCCGAGGCTTTGGGGCTTGATCCCAAGGTGATCCTCGCGGGCCGCGGCGTGAACGATGGCATGGCCGAATGGGTAGCCGAGCGGCTCCACGCGGTGCGCGGCGGGAAACCCGGCAAGGCGCTGGTGCTGGGGCTGACCTTCAAGGAAAACGTGCCGGACCTGCGCAACAGCAAAGTCGCCGATCTGATCGCGGCGTTGGGCAAGCTGGGGCATGAGGTGACCGTGCACGATCCGCATGCCGATGCTACCGAAGCAGAACACGAATATGGGCTGACACTGGGCGCGCTTGATGGGACCCACGATCTGGTCCTCCTTGCCGTGCCGCACCGTGAGTATCTGGCGATGGGCGGCGATCTGCGCCGGCTTGTCGCCCCCGGCGGAACCCTGGCTGACCTCAAGGGTGAGCTCGGCGATTCCGCCGACTGGAGTCTCTGATCGATGCGCGTTCTCGTCACCGGCGTCGCCGGGTTCATCGGTTACAGCCTGGCGCAGCACTTGCTGGCGCGCGGCGATACGGTGATCGGGGTCGATTGCGTCAACGCCTATTACGATGTTCGGCTCAAGGAAGCGCGCCTCACCAAATTGGCCGAGGCCGGGGGGAACCGCTTCACTTTCCTGCGGCAGGACTTTGCCGACTATCCGGGGCTGGTCAAAGCGCTTGACGGGCTGGAGTTTGACCAGATCGCCCATCTCGGCGCGCAGGCCGGGGTGCGCTATTCGATCGAGAACCCGCACGCCTACCTTACCGCCAACCTCGCAGGCCACCTCAACCTGCTCGAGATCGGTCGCCATCGGCAGGTCGAGCATATGGTCTATGCCAGCTCAAGCTCGGTCTATGGCGGGAACACCAAGCTGCCATTCTCGGTTGAGGACCGGGTCGATCAGCCGATTTCGCTCTACGCTGCGACCAAGAAGGCCGACGAGCTGATGAGCGAAACCTACGCCCATCTCTATCGCCTGCCGCTGACCGGGCTGCGCTTCTTCACGGTCTATGGTCCCTGGGGCAGGCCGGACATGATGATGTGGATCTTCACCAAGGCGATTCTGGCGGGCACCCCGATCCCGGTGTTCAACAACGGCGATATGTACCGCGATTTCACCTACATCGCCGATATCATCGCCGGAGTGGTCGCCTGCCTCGACAATCCGCCGCCCGACGATGGCGCGGTAAAAGCCGGGGGCAGCACCAAGCCGCACCGGCTCTACAACATCGGCAACCACCGCAGCGAACACCTGATGAAGGTGGTCGAAATCCTTGAAGCCGAATGCGGGCGCAAGGCCGAAATCGAATACCACCCGATGCAGCCCGGCGACGTGCGCCAGTCCTTTGCCGATATCGATGCGATCGCCGGTGATCTGGGCTACGCGCCGACCACCTCGATCGACGTCGGCGTGCCGAATTTCGTACGCTGGTACAAAGACTACCACGGGCTGAACGCGTGACCCGGCGCTATGGCACCCGCAACCGTGTGCTGGTGACAGGCGGGGCCGGTTTTCTGGGATCACACCTGATCGACCGGCTGCTCGAGCGCGGCGACGAGGTCTTGTGTGTCGACAACTATTTCACCGGCACGCCAGACAACATTGCCCATCTGCGCAGCAATCCCCGGTTCGAATTTCTGCGCCACGACGTGACATTTCCGCTGTTCGTGGAGGTCGATCAGATCTTCAATCTGGCCTGCCCCGCCTCGCCGATCCACTACCAGCACGATCCGGTCCAGACGACCAAGACCAGCGTCCACGGCGCGATCAATATGCTGGGCCTGGCCAAGCGGCTGAACGCCCGGATCCTGCAGGCTTCGACCAGCGAGGTTTACGGCGACGCGCAGATCCATCCGCAAACCGAAGATTACTGGGGCAATGTCAATCCGATCGGCCCGCGCTCGTGCTATGATGAAGGCAAGCGTTGCGCCGAGACGCTGTTCTTCGATTATCATCGTCAGCACGGTCTGGAGATCAAGGTCGCGCGGATCTTCAACACCTATGGCCCGCGGATGCATCAGGCCGATGGGCGGGTGGTCTCCAATTTCATTGTCCAGGCCCTTAAGAACGAGCCAATCACGCTTTATGGCGATGGGTCGCAATCGCGCTCGTTTTGCTTTGTCGACGATCTGATCGGCGGGCTGATCGCGCTGATGGATTCGCCGCCGGAGCTGACCGGGCCGGTCAACCTCGGCAATCCGGAAGAGTACACGATTCGGCAGCTGGCCGAGCTGATCATCGCCGCGACCGGATCACGTTCGCCGCTGGTGCTCAAACCCTTGCCCGAAGACGATCCCAAGCAGCGCCGCCCGGATATCGGGCTGGCGCAGAAGCATTTGGCCTGGAACCCATCGGTCCCCGTCGCCACCGGGATCGACCGGACCGTGGCCTATTTCCGGGAAGTGCTGGCGGCTTAGGGCTTGGCCGGCGGGGGCAGCGGCTGCTCAGCCGGGATATCCGCGCCCTGCTCAGCCGCTTCCTGCGCCTTGCGGCGGGCCTCGTATTCCTTCTCAAGCGATTCGACCCGCGCCTGCGTTTCCGCCGCATCGGCATCGATCGTTTCCAGTCGGCGCGCGCGTTCGGCGGCGATCAGCTCGCTGAAGCGGATTTCGGGCGCTTCGCCCTTTTCGCGGTAAGCCGTGTCGATCAGCTTCTGGGTACAGCCGAGCACCCCGCCCGCGCCGCTGGGCGAGCAGCTCATGATCCCGGAGCGGCCGACCATTTCATAGGCCAGCACGCGGTTGTTCCAGGCTTCGTTCTGCGGCGAGGTCGATTCGCGCAGTTGCTCGGGGATGCGGAAGCGCTCGCCCTCGTCGAGCCGGCGACAGATGACGATTTCATCGGCGCTGCTGGGCTCGCACGGGTCTTCGCCGAACACCGTGACCAGTTTCACTTTGTCACCCGGAGCATCCTGCGCAAGCGCGGGTGCGGGGAGCAGGGCCAGAAGCGGGATGGCGAACAGCGCGCGCATGGGTTGGTTCCTTCGCAGATTGCCAGCAATATAGCCGCCGCGGCGCTGAATGCCAAATGAAGCAGTGCTGTTCAAATCCGTTCGCTCAGCCGGATTGCCATCCGGCAGCCGAGCCGGATCGCGCCCGAAAGGAGCGGATAGGCCGGGGCCTGCTCGGCCCCGGCCGCCAATGCGGCTTCCTTGTGCGCGCGCTCATCGTCGCGGAATTCGCGGACCAGCGCGGCGAATTCGGGATCGTCGTCGCCCAGTTCTTCAAGCTGCTGTGTGTAGTGCCGGTCAATCTCGGTCTCGATTGCGGCGGTGCAGGCCATCGCCGCCTTGGGTCCTATCAGCGCCGTGGCCGCGCCCAATGCGAACCCGGCGACCGACCAGACCGGTTGCAGCGCGGTGGGGCGCACGCCGCGCTCGGCAATCAGCGCATCAAACTTCGCGCGGTGTCCGGCTTCCTGCGCGGCCATCGCGGCGATTTCGCCCGAGTGCGGTGCGCGGTCGCCCATCACGGCGAGCTGCCCGGCATAGATCCGGGTCGCGCCATATTCACCGGCCTGATCGACCCGCAGCATCCGCGCGCGATCTGCCGCCATCACTTCACCTCCTGCTGGCTACGCCCGAGTAGCCAGGCAATAGCAATCGCCCCGGCACCCGAGAGCAGGAAGTTGTACCCGGCCAGGCTGATCCCGAACAGTGTCCAGGGGGCCGTATCGCAGCGCACGATCGGCGCATTCATGATCGCATCGAGCGCCGATTGCCCCGGCATGCGCTCCGCCGTGGTGGAGCAGGCGGTGATCCCTTCCCACCAGCCATATTCAACCCCGGCATGATAGCCTCCCAGCGCCGAAGCTGTGGCAATCGCCAGCATTGCCAGCGGGACTGCAATCTTCGAGCGCGCATGGGCAAAGGCCAGCACCGCGAAGAACAGCGCGGCAAAGTGCGCATAGCGCTGCCACCAGCACATCTCGCACGGGTACAGCCCGAAGCCGTACTGCGAAATGTAGGCTCCGCCCAGCAGCGCTGCGGGGACCAGCAGCGCCAGCCAGCGCGCGGCGCGCGCCGCCCTATCCCCAGTCGGGAGGTCCACTTAGCGCCGCGCCGCGAGCGCCGCAGGCGTCGTCCGCCGCAGCGTTTCCATCGCGTAATAGAGCTGGAAGTCGGTGATGCCCTTTTCCTTGAGCTGCTCCGGCGTCAGCTTGAAGCGCGGGTCTTCCTGCCGGTCGGCCTCGAGCTTCTTGTCATCCATGTTGACCTCGTTGACGAGGTGCCCGCGCAGATCGCTCTCGCGCATCGTGAACTGCGCGCGGCGGCGCAGATCGGGGTCGGAGATCTGCGGCACGCGGATATCGGGCTCAATCCCGCCTTCCTGCACCGAATGGCCATTGGGCGTGTAATAGCGCGCGGTCGTCAGCTTCACCGCATGCTGCCGGTCGAGCTGGAACAGCGATTGGACCGAGCCCTTACCAAAGCTGCGCTCACCCATGATCAGCGCGCGGCGGTGATCCTGCAGCGCGCCCGCGACGATTTCCGAGGCCGAGGCCGAACCCGCATCGATCAGCACGATCACCGGCAGGCCCTTGGCCGAATCCCCGGGGATCGCCGATTCGGCGCGGTAATATTCATTCTCCGCCGCCACCCGGCCGCGCTGCGAAACGATATCGCCCTTGGTCAGGAAGATGTCCGAGAGCGCCACCGCCTCATCGAGCGAGCCGCCGGGGTTGGAGCGCAGATCGAGCACCAGCCCCGCCAGCTTTTTGCCCGATTGCTTGCGCAGATCGGCAATCGCCGCGTTCACATCCTTGCCGACATCGCGCGAGAATTCGTTGACGGTGATCACGCCAACATCCTGCTTCAGCTCCCAGGTCACCGGCTCAAGCTCGAT
>CAZVMC010000017.1:0-1926 GCA_964628635.1 uncultured Novosphingobium sp.
ATCACCCACAGCGGCAAACGGGTGACCGGGGTTGTGACTTCGTCCGGGCGCGAGCTTCAAGCCGAAATGGTCGCCAGCAATGGTGACCTGGTCCATTCCTATGGCTTGATTGCAGGGTCCGACTACGCGGCGGGCCGGGCCAGGGCGCTCAAGCGCAAGCGGTTCTCCCCCAGTCTGTTCGTGGTCCATTTCGGGCTGAAGGGCAGCTTCCCCGATGTGGCGCACCATTCGATTCTGTTCTCGGAACGCTATGGGCCGCTGCTGAAAGACATCTACAAGCACGGCAAGCTCGCGGACGATCCTTCACTTTACCTGCACCACCCCAGCGCCACCGATCCCAACATGGCCCCGGCGGGCAAGGCGGCGTTCTATGCGCTGGCCCCGGTGCCGCATCTGGGTCGGGCCCCGGTCGATTGGGCTGTCGAAGGCCGGCGCTATCGGCAGGTCGTGCTGGAGCGGGTGCGGGACATGCTGATCCCTGACCTGTTCGACCGGCTCGACACGTGCTTCCATTACACTCCGCAGGATTTCCAGACCGACCTGGGTGCGCACCTGGGCAGCGCTTTCAGTCTTGAGCCGGTGCTCACGCAGAGTGCGTGGTTCCGTGCGCACAACCGCGATGATCACTTCGCGAACCTCTACTTCGTCGGCGCGGGTACGCATCCCGGGGCGGGCATTCCCGGCGTGGTTGGCAGCGCCAAGGCGACCGCCAGCCTGATGATCTGAGGCATTGCGGATGCTGTCAGGCAAGCGATAGAATGCGATCATGATCCCCGCGCTGATCTTTATCGCCACAGTGGCTGCGATGGAGCTGTTCGCCTATGTGATGCACCGCTGGGTGATGCACGGGCCGGGCTGGTTCCTGCACAAGAGCCACCACCGGGCGCGCGACGGCTGGTTTGAACTCAACGATCTTTATGCGGTGATTTTCGCTGCCCCTTCGATCACCCTGATCTATCTGGGCGTGCAGGCGGGCTGGGGTGCAAACACTACGGCTGTAGGCGCGGGCATCGCCGCTTACGGCGCAATCTACTTCGGGTTTCACGATTGGATCGTCCACCGCCGATTGCCGCACCGGATCGTGCCGCGTTCGGCCTATTTCAAGCGGATTGTCCAGGCGCACCGGCTGCACCATGTGGTGGAAAGCAAGCACGGGACGGTCAGCTTCGGGTTTCTTTACGCCCCGCCGCTCGATCAGCTCCGCGCCGAATTGCGCGCCTCGGGCGTGGCCCAACTGCGCGAACCGACCGGCTAACGCGGCCTTGTCCACAAACCATCGCGCGGCGCCGGAGGGGGGCTGGCCATACTGCGCGCCAAAGCGATGGCGAACTGCCCTACTTTGCCGAAGCCGCTAACCCGGACCCGCTCATCCCAGGCGTGCGAGCCGCGCGCGACGACCGCTTCGCCGATCGCGCCATAGATGCCGTCGGCCGCCAGCACGGCCAGCCGCGAACGCAGCGCCAGTCGCATTGCCCCGACCCGCGCCGACACGCGATAGGGCCGAGCCATGCCCACGAGCCTGGCCGCGATCTCGGCCAGCTTTCTTCGGTTCTCGGGATCAGTCAAACCAGCTTCGGTCATGCCGACCTCCGCCAGCCATTTAGCGGGGATGTAACACCGGCCGACTTCCCCATCGGGGACAATGTCACGCGCGATATTGGCGAGCTGGAAGGCAAGACCGAGATCGCAGGCCCGGTCAAGCGTGTCCTCGTCCGCAGGATCGACTCCCATCACGACCGCCATCATGCAACCGACCGTACCGGCGACGTGATAACAGTAACGCAGCAGATCATCGGTGGTCAGCGGCCGCCAGTCCGCCGCATCGAGCGCGAACCCGGCGAGGTGATCGTTGATCGGCCCGCGCGGCATGGCGGTCTCGCGCGCCACCTGACGCAAGGCCGCGAAGGGCAGTGGGACTGGCGCGTC
>CAZVMC010000017.1:2026-22512 GCA_964628635.1 uncultured Novosphingobium sp.
AGCGCGGCATCGAACAGCATCCGGTTGAGGATCCGGTAGAACCGCGATTCGCTCCAGTGTTGCAAGAAACGCCCGCGCGTCCATTCCGCCAGCGCGGCGCTGTCAAACGGGCCATTGCGCCGCGCCAGTTCGCTCGCCAGCCTCAGCGCCAGCCCGAACGAGTAGCCGGTAGTGGCATGGAAAAACCCGCCGCGCAGACCAATTCGGGCAACAGGATTGTCAGCCGGCCAAAACTGGTGCGGATCGCCGCCGATCAAGATTGGCAGCACCCCTGTCTCCTGCCGCAGCTCCGCACCGACGATGCCGCGCTCTGCTGCAAGTATGCGAACCTGTGCGGCAACTTCGGGCACATCCAGCTTGGGACTGTCGCTGTAATAGGTATCTTCAACCAGCACCCGCTCGCACGTGAAGGGCAAGACATAGACGAAGCGATAACCATCGCGCTGCGGCACCGTGGCATCCATCACCATGGCGCAGTCAGGATCTGGCGCTGAAGTGGCAAATTCGATCCCGACGAACTTTTGCCAGCCGAGTTCGAGCCCAGGCATCGGCCCATCGGGGCCGCGCGCGTCGATTACGCCGTGGGCCGCAATCACCTCACCCGATTGCAAGACGACTGCGTCGGGCCGGATTTCCCTAACCTGTGAATTCAACCGAGATTGTGCTGCGAGGCGCGCGCGCACCAACCGGTCGAGTACGGCCGAATCGACCGCGTTGTAGGCGACGTCGAACGTTCGTGCGCGCTGCGGGAAACGTACCGCGTGGCGCGGCCAGCGGACTGGCTCCAGCGCGGCGATCAGATTGCGCGCGGCTTCGGGAACGTCGCTGTCGAAGAATGACCAGGTGTGATTGCCGCCGAAGCTGTTCGCGCCTTCCAGCAGCAGAACCGGGATGTCGCTGCGCTTCTCGGCCAGCATCAGCGCCGCGAGACAGCCGGCCAAGCCGCCGCCAATGATCACAAGGGGAGCCTGCGCAGCCATGCTCGCTCGCCCTAGCCTGCACGGCCTGCTAAACCAAGCCGATGCAGTTCGATGCCTTTATCGCCGCAATCGGGGCCAGCTTGGCGATGACGGCGATCGTCGCGGTGCGCTACCTCGCTACCAGCGGCTTGTTTGCCTGGTGGGGTGAGCGCCGCCTGCCCGGCCTGCACCGCAGGCTGGGGCCGCAGATCCGGCGCGAGATTGGCTGGTCGCTGCTGAGCGCGGGCATCTATGGCTTTCCCGCCGGGATCGTCGCCTGGGGCTGGCAAGAGCGCGGCTGGACCCGGATCTACACCGATATGGGGGCTTATCCGCTGTGGTGGCTGCCGCTGTCCTATCTGCTCTGCCTGCTCCTTCACGATACCTGGTTCTACTGGACCCACCGGTTGATGCATCACCCGGCATTGTTCCGCCGCTTGCACGCTGTCCACCACGCCAGCCGCCCGCCCACCGCCTGGGCCGCAATGAGCTTTCACCCCGGGGAAGCGCTAACCGGGGCCTTCGTGGTTCCCGCGTTGGTCATGCTGCTGCCGCTCCACGTCGGTGTGGTGCTGGCGGTGCTGCTGACGATGACTTTGATGGGGGTAACCAACCACATGGGCTGGGAGCTATTCCCTGCACCGCTGGTTCATGGCAGGGCAGGGCAATGGCTGATAACCGCCAGCCATCACCAAATGCACCATGACAGGTACAACAACAATTATGGCCTCTACTTTCGCTTCTGGGATCGCTTGTGCGGCACCGATCGCGGGCTTGGCACTTTTGCTCGCCGCGCAGCCGATTGAGGCGGAGCAAGCCGGCAACGCCACGCTGGAGATTTCGATCACCGGGGCACGGAATGACAAGGGGCTTGTGCGGATCGCGGTCTGCCCGAAGGACAGCGGCTTTCCCGATTGCAAGTCCAAGGCGGTCCGTTCGGCCAGTATCGCGCTTTCGGGCAAGAAAGCGGCGATCACCTTCACGGGCATCCCGGCTGGCGAATATGCCGTCGGGGTGTTTCATGATGCCAACAGCAACAGCAAGCTCGATACCTTCCTTGGTATCCCGCGCGAAGGCTTCGGCTTCTCCCGCAATCCCGCGATCAAGCCGCGCGCGCCGCGATTTAGCGAAGCAGTGATCACGATTGAAAACCGCACCGAAGCGGCGATCAAGCTGCGCTATATGCTCTGACAGAAGTGTTGATGTGAATACGAATTCAAACGGCCCTGCAGCGGGTCGCAATGGCGGCACATGCTGCTAGCATGATCGCAACAAGGTTTAGGGAGAGACCGGACATGGCGATCGTTTCAGGCGGCCCGGTGGGCGAGAGCGGGCAGGCAGCAGGCCAGACCATCGACGCGCCGGGGCTCAACTACTTCGTCTTCGCGCTATTCTTCATCTTCGGCGGCATAACCAGCCTGAACGACATCATCCTGCCCAAGCTGAAAGAGCTGTTCACACTCAATTACACCCAGGCGATGCTGGTCCAGTTCTGCTTTTTCACCGCCTATCTGGTGATCGGCATTCCCGGCGCGCAGCTGGTCAAGCGGATCGGCTACATGCGCGGCGCGGTGGTGGGCTTGCTGACCATGATGGCTGGCTGCTTGCTGTTCATCCCTGCCAGCCAGACGGCCACCTATGCGTTGTTCCTGCTTGCGCTGTTCGTGCTCGCCAGCGGCGTAGTGGTGGTGCAGGTCGTCACCAATCCGCTGATCAGCCTGCTGGGGCCGGAAAAGACGGTGCACAGCCGGCTGACTTTCGCTCAGGCCTTCAACAGCCTTGGCACCACGATCTTCCCAAGGGTCGGTTCAACCCTGATCCTTGGCGGGCTCGCCGGAGTGACCGCGGCGGAGCTTTCCGGCGCAGAACTTGATGCCTACCGCACCGCAGAGAGCCAGGCGATTGTCAGCACCTACATCGGTCTGGCCGTGGCACTGGCGGTAATCGCAGCGGTAGTTTGGGCCTTCCGCAATCGCCTGAAGGGTGAGCAGCACGAGCAAAGCTCGCTGGCAGCGGGCTTTGCCTTGCTGAGGCGCACCCGTTTCGGATTCGGGGCGCTGTGCATTTTCCTCTACGTCGGCGCAGAAGTTGCGATCGGCTCGCTGATCGTCAACTATCTGATGCAAAGCCATGTCATGGGTCTCACCGACAAGGGCGCGGCCGATCTGGTGATGTATTACTGGGGCGGCGCGCTAGTTGGGCGCTTGATCGGATCGGTCGTGCTGCGTGTGATCAGCCCGGGGATGGTCCTGACCGGCGTCGCACTCGGCGCGATCGCGCTGCTGGCGATCTCAACCCAGACCACCGGCACCGCCTCTGGCTACAGCCTGCTGGCGATCGGCCTGATGAACTCGATCATGTTCCCGACAATCTTCAGTCTCGCTTGCGAAAAGCTGGGCGCGCGTGCGGCCGATGGATCGGGGATCATCAACATCGCGATCTTCGGCGGCGCAGTAATCCCGCTGCTGACCGGGGTGATCGCCGACGTGACTGGCAGCCTGGCAATCAGCTTCCTGCTTCCTGCTGCGTGCTATGCGGTGATCGCCGCCTTCGGCTGGTACGCGCGCCGTCCGGCTTGATTTCGGCTGACGCAAGGTGGCGGAGACGGAGGGTGCTAATTGTCATTGAGATAAAGTGATAATTTACGGCAGATGTGAGAAAGCCATAATTGCAGCCATAGTTTTCGAGGATGGTGATCCCAGAGCTGCTATCGCCAACATTGCCGCCGTAGGATAGGCGAGTTCCGACCGTTGTTAGCCGCCATGCATTCACTCGGCGATTGCCAGCCCCAGATCCCCCATCCGAGGTTGGCAATATCTTAGATCCCGGTCCGCTCCGACAAGGTCAGGGCATCATCGACCTCTACACTTAAGCACCTGACGGTACTCTCGATGTTGGTATGGCCGAGTAGAATTTTCGCGGCACGCAGGTTGCTAGTGGCCTTGTAGATCAATGATGCTTTAGTCCTGCGCATCGAATGAGTGCCATACTCGCGCTGGTCGAGGCCGATTGTCGAAACCCATTCATCGAAGAGGCGTGCATATTGCCGTGTGCTGAGGTGGCCAAGGTAGTCGATCCGGCTCGGGAAGACGAAATCGCAGATGGATCCTCCCCTACGCTTCAACCATGCCTCCAGGCTTCTGCGTGCCTCGGTCATGATCTCGAAATGCACGGGTCTGCCGGTCCTTTGCTGAATGACTGTCGCGCGGTCGCGGAATGTACCGCCACTTACCAAATCACCAATTTTGAGCTTCACGTGATCACAGCCGCGAAGTTTGCTGTCGATGGCGAGGTCGAAGAACGCCCGGTCGCGCAATCGTCGATGCTCATCAAGATAGAAGCGGATCGCCCACATATCGCGTGGCTTCAACGGCCGTCTCGGTCCGACCTTTTAGCCCGCATTCCAAGAGTGTCGTTCGCGCACGGCAGGATCAAGGTCTGAGTGTCCCATACCACTTCTCCGATCGCCCAAACGGCCAGTGTTCACAACTGAGACGACAGTTTTCAACTTCATAACACATTACATACCGGCGGTTCGGCATTCATGCTTGAGATAACGAACGTTAACATTGTTTTGAGTGTGTCTGTGATACGAGTTGCGTAAATGGTACAACGCAAACTCAGATCAACGCTGCCGCTCGCTCGTTGCAGACTGCGCCCGCTGCTCCGAGGCGGGCCTTGGGTTGCGATCGCATGCTCATGGTCAATTGCTGTGGAAGCAAGGGAAGTAGCCAATGCCGTTGGCCGGGCTGAAGCGGTGGTGGTGGAGCGACTAAGTCTTGTCAAAGTAGAGGACTTGGACTTTGGGAAGATCGTCTCCGGGACCACTGCCGGTGCGATTACAGTTGCTCCTGACGGAAGCCGAACTTCCGCTGGAGGTGCACTTGGAGTTTCAACCGGATTCCATCCGGCACGCTTTTCCGGCTACGGATTCCGAGATCAAAATGTATTGATCTCAGTGGGATCGAATACGCCAAGGATCCGCCGAGCCGGTGGAAGTGAAACGATGCAGGTTGATACCTTTACTATAGGTAGTGTGCCCCCCACCACGCTGACAACCGTTCCGCGCCGATTCCGCATAAACTCAACCACTGGAATGTATTCCTTCTCGGTAGGCGCTACTTTGCGTGTCAGTGGCAGGCAGGCGCCTGGCGTTTACACTGGGACGTTTTCGGTCACGGTTAGCTACCTGTGATCAAGCGATCGCGTGAGCTAGGTCCTCTTAATGCGCCGATTGCTCCACCAAAGATTCGGGATTAGGTGGCACGAACTGGATTCAAGCAGGCGGTCCAAGCATCTGAGACCGGCAGATTGAACCCTTCATCAGATGCTCCTGGGGCCTCAATCCGCGAATCGGTCCGGTTGCAAGATAACTTTAGTTATGTCACTGATGCGGCGCTAGGGCTTCTCTGTCCGGAAGCGGGGGCACAGGTGGCATATGAACGTTGTTCGCCGACAGAGTGATTTTCGTGGAATTCAGGCTTTGGATGGCGGGCTCTCCAGCCTGTCGGAAATGCTCGAAATCGCTGCACGGGAAGGTCATCCAGACACCTGTAAAGAGATTGCAATATTAATGGCTGCTCGCGTTGCGAGTGCATCGCAGTCTGCATTTAGCGTGACGGACTCTCCGCGTCTTTCGGCAGCTTCGGAATTGAAGAGGCGCTTGCAACTGCCAACGATTGGTTCGGCTAGAGTTCTCATTGCTATCCTTGAGAGTCCCGTTGTCTCCCTAACGATAGAGGAAATTGGTCAGCTAACAGGAAGCAGCTACAAGTCAACTTTGTGCTTTGTTTCTCAACTTAGATCACACCTTCGGCGATCAGGATTGGGGGATTTGATTGAAGGCGGACTCGCGACCGAAATCGAGGCTTCTCGATCCCTTCGGCATTACGTCGATCATTGGGAAGAGGTCCAGGCGATCATCTCGGTCGTGAGAGACCGGAAGCTGTTTGAGCATATCCTTCGCCTGCGGTTAAAATTAGCTTGCGCGAGCTCAGCTAAGCTCTTGTGCCGTATGTTACTTACTGCCGAAGGGCCTGTGGGAAGATCGGATTACGTCCAAGCAGCCCCGTTAGATCCCTCAGGTCTGCGGATGACCATCTCTCGATTAAGGCAATCGTTGCGCTTAACTGGCTTGGACCGGCTGATCGAAACAACGAAGCCTCACGGCAAGATGGCAAAGGCCCAATATCAAATTGCACCCGGTAAACGCGTCGAATTCTTCGAAGCCGCTTTGGCTCCGTTGATGAGCGCGCCTTTGGCTCGACAATTTGATCTCGTATTGGAGCCGCTTGTGACCGCTCAGGCGTCGCTCCGTAACGGACATCACCGGGCTGAAGCGGCTTGGCGGAGGGGATCCAAGGACATTAGTGAGGGGTAGTCACTGCTAGAGTGCGGCAACTGCGACGAGTCGAAAGAACGTCGAGTTGGCAACGGTCCCCGAAGGGTCGAAATTTCCCTCGTATAGGTGACCAACGCGCCTCAAGACTAACTTTGGTAACGTTTGTTCAATGTCTCGGCCCTACCTTGAACTGATGAAGCCGACATCAAACAACAACGTTAGGTACTTTGGCCTGATCGCCCTCAGCATTTTGCTCGCGGCATACAACCTCGCGAAGCCGGATGGCGTTGTTGATGCAGCATCAAAGCCAAAGTCAGATGAGCAAGTGGCGCAATTGGAAGTTGAGGGCAGAGCTACTGGCCCGCAAACTCGACCGATATTGCCACCCGCATTTGATGACGAAGGCGAGGATGCTAGCCTCGATTTACCCATTGATGGCACGGACGCTGGGCTGGCAGGCGACCCGAGTGCTCCCGATATTCCAAACAGCATGACGATGTCAGATAGTGGCCAGCTTGTGCCTGCGCCTCCGCCTGCGATGAACGATGCTTCAAGCTCGGCAGATGATGAGGTCTCAGGCGCGGAGTAACCCAATCGCCGCTTTGCGGCTGCTGCGAACTGAAAGCATTTTACAGAAGCCTAACCGAAGTTACGCTTTGTTCACCTCTGCCGAATAAACCCAAGGCTGAGGTGACCTGAATGACTCGCTTTACCGCTCGATTGAAAGCGCTTCCCCGCGACAATTCTGGGACGATCCTGCCTATGGCAGCGGCGAGCATTGTTGTCATGCTGGCGCTGGTTGGCGGCGGCTTCGAGATGAGCCGCGCTTATCGAGTGCAGAACCGTTTGCAGAATGCTTGCGATTCTGCGGTGCTTGCTGGTCGGCGTGCAGTCACCAATAATGGCTTCGACACGGTCGCGCAGACTCAAGCCAACAGGTATTTCAACGTAAACTTCGACCAGACGATTCAGGGAACGCGCGAAACCACGGCTACTTTCGAGCCGGATTCGCGGGCAAATTCAATTTCCGGTTCAGCCTCAACCACAATGCCACTCCTGCTGATGCAGATCTTTGGCAAGACGGCGATGACCATCGAAGCAAATTGCGAGTCGACCATGGGCGTCGGCAACAGCGATGTCATGATGGTACTGGATACAACCGGCTCGATGGGATTCACGCTCGGCAGTGGAACCCGATTGGCTGCATTGCAGACTGCAATGAAGAACTTCTATACGACACTTGCAACATCCACATCCGGGACGAACGCGCGCGTACGCTATGGCTTTGTGCCGTTCAGCAGCTCCGTGAATGTCGGCAGTCTGTTGTACCAGCGGGATCCAAGCTTCTTGGCCGACAGTGCCACCATTCAATCGCGTGAGGCGAAATTCAATACGGTCGTTACACAAGTCTTTGACGGGTGGAGCACCCCTGTAAACAGCAGCTCCACAGCCTATAGTTCGGTGACGAACGGGAGCAACGTACAGTTCAGCTCGACAAACTACAGCACTCTGAGTGCCTGCAATAACGCAAGTCCGACGGGGACCACGGCATGGTCGAACAATGGTGGGCCCACAACCGGAAGCCCAACTGTGACAACCGTCGGCACGCCGCCGAACACACAGCAAATCGTTACGACGACAACGACTCAGCCTCAGACAATGAGGACCTACCTTTGCCTTCAGTCGGGTAGTCGATATCGGAAATTCTATTATACTTCGTCTCGAAATTTTTTAACCTACAACTATGCGACTAGCAACGGCATATATCGTACTGAAACGAATATTGTATTTTCGCATTGGGAATACAAGCCCGTCACTTATGATACCAGCAGCTTCAAAGCCTTCCAGTCGGTGTCTACAAACACCGGATCAAACGGCGCAGCGATCAGCTCAACCTGGACTGGCTGTATCGAAGAACGCGCGACAACGCCGACTTCAAGCTTCAGCTATTCGACAATCACTGGCATGTCGCCCAGCGATGCGGCAGACTTGGATTTGGATAGTGAGCCTAGCAGCGATCCGGCAAGCAAGTGGACGCCAATGTGGCATCAGGTTTCTTACCTGCGCAACTCGCTTGGCGTTGTAACCCGCAGCGACAATCAAAGCGTGCTGAATTCTTCGCAACCGAGCGCGCCTTCAACTCCCTACTGCGGGCGGGCTGCGCAGCTATTGCAGCCGATGACGCAAGGGGCGTTCAACGCCTATGCAGATTCGCTAGTCGCGACGGGCGCAACTTACCTCGACATCGGCATGATTTGGGGTGGCCGGTTGATTTCGCAGGAAGGCATCTTTGCCGATAATGTGAACGAAAGCCCAGCGAATGGCGGCAACGTATCGCGTCACTTGATTTTCATGACCGACGGTCAAATGGATACCTCGAACGGCGTTCATCAAGCCTATGGCATTGAATGGCTTGACCGCAAGATTACAACCGATGGCAGCAAAACACAGGATGACGCTCGCCACAGCCTGCGCTTCCGTGCCGTTTGTGATGCGGTGAAAGCCAAAGGTGTGCGGATCTGGGTGATCGCGTTCACCAGCGGGCTCAATGCAGACCTCAATTACTGCACGTCACCGAGCAGCGCCTTCACCGCGAACACCTCAGCGCAGCTCAACACAGCCTTTCAGGAAATCGCCAAGCAAGTAGGCGAACTGCGGGTGCTGCAATGATCCGGTGCCAGCGATCAATGATGAACCATCTGCGGACGGATTCCGCCGGTGCTGTGATGGTCGAATTCGCCTTTATCGGGCCGATTTTCATCATGATGATCATGGGCATGTTCGATCTGGGGCAAATGGCCTACGCGCGCTATCTGCTTGATGGTGCCGTTGAAAAGGCGGCGCGGGACTCGGCGTTGGAGACCACCAGCACCCTGCAGGCCGACAATATGGTCAAAAGGATTGTCGGCCCGGTCGTGCCCGGAGCAACCTTTGAGACGACCCGTCAAAGCTATTTCGACTTTGTCGACATCGGACGGCCAGAGCGGTGGAACGATGCCAACAACAACGGCACCTGCGACAACAATGAGTCCTACGTAGACGAGAACAGCAATAGCGAGTGGGACGACGATATCGGAGTTGATGGCAACGGCGGTGCCAGTGACGTCATTCTCTACACCGTCGAGGTCAACTATCAGTCGATCTTCCGGGTCCCCTTCATGCCGGAATCCTGGGTTGAACGCTCGTTGTCAGCAACAGCGGTGCGGAAGAACCAGCCGTTTGCCCAGCAACAGGCTTACGGTTCAGCTGCGGGGGTTTGTTCGTGATGGCCGGGGTATCAAGCCATAAGCAATTCTCGCTGCGCGACTGGCTGCGGAGGCTCAAAAGCGGAATCAGCGGCGTTGCGACGATCGAATTCGCCCTTACGCTTCCGATTTTCATGACCGTGGGCTTTTACGGTATTGAAATATCGTACATGTCGTCGATCAACATGCAGGTGAGCCAGATCGCACTTTCGCTGGCCGACAATGCTTCGCGACTCCAGCAGACCAATAACAACACCGTGGCGCCCACAGTTACCGAAGCGGATATCACATCAGTCATGACCGGCGCGCTCATTCAAGGTCGCACTATCAACTTTGAAGAGAACGGCCGGTTGATCCTTTCGAGCCTGGAGAAGGACCCGGTGACGGGTAGGCAGTTCATTCACTGGCAGCGGTGCAGGGGCCAGCTTGCCGTGCAATCGCAATATGGAAATGATTCCAATCGCAATGGACTGACTGGCCCCCAGATCACCAGCATGGGCAGGGGAGCCACCAAGATCACGGCAAATACCGGGATTGCGGTGATGTTTGCTGAGGTCGTCTATGAACATCGCGGCTTGTTCGGCTCGCTCTTCATCGATCCAATTACATACCGTCAGGAGGCAGCTTTTATTGTGCGCGACGTTCGCGATCTTCGGGCAAGCAATCAGCCTGGCATCACCGGTACCGGTGGCACGTCGCCTTGTAATTGAGAAGTGGTGAATATGACGATCGGTATGATGGAATTTGGCCTAGTCTTGGCCTGCCTGGTCGTCTTGCAGGCCTATCTTGGATTACGCATGTTCCGCGAATGGTTAGCGGAAAAAGCTGCTGGGACCCCGTGCCTACCACTCTCAAGCAACAGCAATGCCAAATCGGGGGCAGCTCAAGCCGATCCGCTGCAAAGTGTGAGCGAAACTAAACCAGCAAAGCTTCCCGGATTTGGGGCCAGACCGCGCGTGAAAGCGTCGGAAGGATCGTCTGGCATCAATCCAAGTGATAACCCTATATCGCCAGAACGGAAGCGCGGCCTGGCATCTTTCGCTCCAAGCGCGTGATTTAGCCGCGCTCAGTCGTCCATTACCTTGCGCACAAATAGCGCCAGTTCGGTCCGATTTTCCAGCCCCAGCTTGCCAAATATCTTATGCAAATAGACTTTCACCGATCCTTCGGTGAGTCCGAGTTCATCTGCAATATCCTTGTTGCGGCGCCCTTGAGCAACATCCATCACAATTAGGCGTTCTTTGTCCGTCAAAACGTCGAGAGGCGATTGCCCAGCCTGCTGCGACGTGAGGGCCATTGCGCGATCAAGTAGTTCACCACTGATCCGACGTTCACCTCGCTGAACTGACCTTATCGCGTCGCACAGATGGCCTTCCGGTTCATGTTTAAACACGATCGAATTGACACCTGCCTTCATGAGCCGCACCAGTTCGGAATCGCGCAGTTCAGCTGTCAAAGCAATCACCGGTCGTTTGTCACGCCGGGCGCGCATCCGCTCCAAAGTGGTGACTCCGTCAATTCCCGGCATCCGGATATCGAGAACTACCAGATCGGGGTTTTCGCTTTCAATCGCTGCCAGAGCCGCGCCGCCATCACCAACCGAAGCCGCGATCTTGAACCCGCATGACGTCAGCGCATACTCCACTCCGGACCGGAAAAACTTGTGATCGTCGGCCACCAGGACTGTTTGCACTTCAAGACTCCTTTGGCACGGTGAAGCGAATGGTCGCTCCGTGAGACTGCTTGACGACATCCAAGTCGCCGCCCAGGTGAGCCACCCTTTCGGCTATCGACTGCGGATGAGCAACTGCCATTGTCGTATCGAACCCGGTCCCGTCATCGGCAATTTCAAACGACATGACCCCGGCTCTTTCGTGAAATGCAATTTCGATTTTGCGCGCCGAACCATGTTTCACTGCGTTTGCAATCGCTTCACGCAACACCTGCTTGAGATCGAATGCAAGCTGCTTGGAAACCATCATCGGTCCCTCGGGTAACGTCAATGCGATCTCGGCCTGCCATTGCTGCGCGAGCCTTTGGGTCATCTCGCTGATCGCGATCTTAAGGTCGCGCCGGTCAAAAGTGCTGTACTCGTGCCGAAGTGTCCCAATCATCTCGCGAACGTGCAAAAGCTCACCGTCGAAAGCCGTGATCATCTGACCAATAGTCGCCTTGTTCTCGTCAGAGAGATCCCCATTGCGCACGATTGCGGACAGCCAATAGTGCGCGCCGGCTAGGGATTGGGCGACACCATCATGCAGGTCTCGAGCAACCTCTTCGCGGAGGCGTGCGGTGGCGATTTCCTGCATTCTCAACAGCAGATCGAATCTGTCTCTCGCAACAGAGAGTTTCCGGCCAATTTCCTCTAACCGATACAGGTCATGCCGATTGAGGCTGGAAACCCCGGTAAGGATCAAGCAGCAATCACTGGTAGTGCCAGGTACAGTGACCAAGCCGCCTTGCCGCGCGCCTATACGCGCTAGCGCTGCAATTTCTCGATTCGACAGCTTTGTAGGCGTTATCCGCCCTTTATCACCTAGGCTCAGACCATGTCTGCGATTGGAATCAAACAGCAGCACCCGGTGTGAACTGATTGCGCAATCCGGCACGCCATGAAGGCCATCCTCAGCCAAGACGCCATCGCGCAAGACCACCACTTTCTTCGTAACAGGGTCGTTCAGCGACAGTGCGGCACCCGCTGCACCGCCGGCCCGCATCGCATAGGAAACTGCAGCAGCCCCCATCGCAGCGCGATCGCGCATTTGATCCGTCGAGACATCCATTGGGAGCACGTTAGGCCGAATGATCCCTTCGGAAAGCCAAGCAGCTAACAGTGAAATGCCAAGGAAGAGCAGGGTCCTGCGTAGTAGCTCAGCGGCATCAAACCCCATTCCTCCCGCGATATGCCACAGGCAAATTGCGATGCAGACCAGATTGAGTCCTGCCACTGCCAACAGGGTTGCCCGCCTTGAGAAATAGTATCCGACCTCAACGATGATCAGGATCCCGATGATCGGGGCGACCACCAAATAGGCGGCGATCTGCGGCTCAAGTTCAAGTGGGATGAGGATGAATCCGAAAACGTCGATCACCAGGATCCATGGAATGAGGCGATGATCCCGCCACCAGCTATTCCAGACCAGTAGGCCAGAGCCTAAACTAAAAATGAGGTAGGTAAGTACCGTCAAATCATCAAATTCGATCTGGAATCCAGGCAGGTCTGGATCGGTGACTGCGAAAAGCAACGCAAGCAATGCAACAGCAACCCGCCCTGCTGCGATGACCTGAGTTGGATTGGAACCGCGTTGCTGTGCCATTTGCGCCCGGATACCACTTGAGGCCGTTGTAAGCCATCGAGTGGATATGATGTGTTTATCGGTCAAGCCACACCCAGCGCGTTCAACCGATTAATCAACGGTAACGCGGAACGTCACTGCAATGGTCGCATTTGGCGCAAGCGGAGCTGTGGTTGCAATTATGGTGCAGTCGGTCAGCGGAACACATTCATCTATGCCTGTCCAGTGATCGGCTTCCGGGGCCGCTGCGGTCAGACATGTGCAACCTGACAAGATGCTGTCGGCAACATAGCTCATCTCGACAGGGAACGCGACCTGCGCGATTACATTCACTTGCGGATTGGTCGCATTTGGAGCTGATGTGCGCCCGTTGTTGGTCATTAGTAGGCAGTAGCGGATTACCGCACCGGGCATTGCTTTAGGTACCTGCGCGACAGTTTCAATCTCATCCGCTATCTCCTGCGATGCCGATTGTGAGCACAGCCAAAGCCCTATCCCACGGATTTTGAAATCAGGAGATCCACATAGCCCGGACAGCGCAGAGAATTTGATTCTTGAGATTAGCATTCGAGCAATGTCAAGGCTGCCAGATATTTCGCGTGAGATTGTGAGTCGACGGGGGCGAAGTCGTTTGAAGACTTGCCTCTGCGCCAAGGTCATTAGCCTGTTTGGCATCGCGAGGGTGGAGCTCATTGATATCTCTTTGACCGGTGCGAAATTGAGATTCGCAAGCGATCATCGCTTGGTCGAGGGCATGCGACAAGGCGAGACGGTAGTGCTGCAATGGGATAGGTTTGAAGCGATGGGACAGGTCATTTGGATCGATGGTGATCGCTTCGGTATCGAGTTCGATGAGCTCGTAAGGCCCGCAGCGTTGATCGCCACTCGTGATCGAAACGATGAACTTCAATTAGAAGGTGGAAGATTGGCGGAATCGCGAATTTTGGCGCAGAATTGGGCCAAGGGAGTAAGTTGCTGACAGAGTGGACGTTGTATCTGCCTTCCAAACCTTTCGCTCGTTAGCGCAGCGCGATTAAGAAGTTCGGGCCACAATTGGTTCATTCAATTTAGTCGTGTAACGCCGCGAGGTGAGCCTCTAAGCGCGGAGCCACAAAGTCCAGAACTGCGCGCAGTTTGAGTGGGAGGATCAGTGGGCCTTCATGGACCAGATGGACCTGCCTCGGCGAGGTCTCGAATTCTTGCAGCACGGATGCTTTCCTCCAACTAAAGACGATTTCCGACGCCGCACTTGCAACCGTTCCTCGCGATACAGCCGCCGGAACTTCTTTATGGTTCATGTGCATGCCTTCGCGGCTAAGAAGCCAGTGCAAACTTCGATAGCCAAAGCGTCGTCGCTCGGATGCCAAGGCCGACATCCGCTCGCGAGCCGACGCATCGTAAAGACGCCGACCGGTATAGCGCCCTGCGGTCCGGTCAACACCCAGAACCTCGCAGACGCACCGTTCACTAACCGCGAAGGCCGCTTGTAGATAGGTTTCCACGTGCCGCTTGGCAGCAGGCGTCAACACTATTTTGCTTCGATCTCCTTGAACATCGCATTGTCGAGCATCGCTTCGGCCAGAAGCTGCTTCAGACGCGCGTTCTCGTCCTCCAACTGCCTCAGCTTGCGGGCGTCCGACACCTCAAGACCGCCAAACGTGCCCTTCCACTTGCAAAGGGTCGCCGAGCTGATCCCTTGGCGGCGGCATATTGCTTTGGCGGGCCAGAAGGATTGCAGGCGGTATGCGATCTGACGCCGGAAGTTCCAGGGCCGCTTCACCTTCACCTGTACCGGTCGGTAGACCGCGTTGATGCGCCCATCCTTCCCAAACTTGCGGGTCTTGTAGTTGGGCAATTCCCGGAGCCGCCTGACCACGTCCACCATCTCGCCGTAGGCGTAGCCGTGGAAATGCGGTCGATAGACGTTCCGCTTCGGCTCGTGTTCCCCATGGAGAAACACAATCAGCCACCCGGATGCCTTCGCTGCACCTTTAGCATAGAGTGCAGCTGCGAGCGCATCCGTCAGCCGGTTTGGATCGAGATCCATCAATTGATGGGGCTTACAGTCCGCCCCCCGTCAGAGTGAACGCCAGGCCTGGTGATCGCCGCAACCTGTCGAACCGTGAGTTTGTTGCGCGCGCGCGAGGACGTGATTTGCGCTCGTTAGCGACTCTCCGCCATGCTTTCAACCATAACATAAACCATAACTTAGGCGCGCGGTTCGCGGCGATCCGCCGCGAACTGCTGCGAAGGCAAAATCCACTAGAAATGGCTATAAACAGCCACTTCTAGCCGTCCAGTGCGGTTCGTGAAAGTTCGGAAAAAAGGGGAAGTGGCGGAGACGGAGGGATTCGAACCCTCGGTACCGGATTTACCAGTACGACGGTTTAGCAAACCGTTGGTTTCAGCCACTCACCCACGTCTCCGGATCGCAGCGGCGAAGCGGGCCTATAGCGGCGGTCAGGGGGGTCGGCAAGGGGCCTTGCACGGACTCGGCTGGGCGCAATTCGGACTCGCCTTATCGCCGCAGCATTGCCGCGCGGCATAGGTTCGATTCAGTCTTTGCCTGATGGATTGCGCGTTGCGACTGGTTGCGCGCGAGCGAGAGGGAATCTGACAATGAGCGGAACCGCAGCGGGCGCATGGCGCAAGGGGCTGACAGTAATGCTGGCCGTGCTGGCGCTGGGCGGTGCAGTCGCCGCGCCGGCGCAGGTTACCCCGGTCGATCCCGACCGCGCGATCGACGGAGATCTCAGTGCCCCGCGCCCTGCCGCCACCACGCAGCCAGCCCAGCCGATCTCGATCGATCCCGAACCGCTTGCCGGTGGTGAGCAGAGTGCAGAGGCAGCCAGCGCCGATCCCTCCACATCTGCCAGCGATGCCGCCTCCGCAGCAGCCCAAGGCGCCGCGGATGGCTCGACCTACCAGCAGGACGATCTGATCGGCGCGGCCGAAGGCGTGTTTGGCAAAGGCGCGGCAGGCCTTGCCGGGATCATCGAGGATTTGCTCAAGAAGCAGGGCGAACCCAATGGCTACATTGTCGGTCGTGAGGGCGGCGGTGCGCTGGTTTTTGGTCTGCGTTATGGGGCGGGGACGCTCTACCACAAGGTCGAAGGGCAAATGCCGGTCTACTGGACCGGGCCTTCGGTTGGCTTCGATGCCGGGGCCAACGCCGCCAACACCTTCGTGCTGGTCTATAACCTCTATGACACCAACGACCTCTACAAACGCTTTCCGGCGGGCGAGGGCAATGCCTATGTCGTCGGCGGATTTACCGCCAGCTACCTGCGTAAGGGCGATGTGGTGCTGATCCCGATCCGCTTAGGTGTTGGCCTGCGACTAGGGGTCAATGCCGGCTACATGAAGTTCAGCCGCAAGCAGAAGTGGATCCCGTTCTAAAGCGGGACGCAGGTGGGGCATGCCCCACCTGCGAGACGCTAGTGACGATCAGCTCTTGGGAATGAGTACCGGCGTGGCGGCTGGCGTCAGCTGATTGTCGCCATAGGATTGAACCACTCCGCCGGTCAGTGTTTCAAGCGACTTGGCCGCCGTTGAAATCCGCACGTTGGAGATCGTCGCAACATTGCCGGTCGTATTGACCTGAATTCCGGCATTGGTTGAATTCAGGATCAGCACGTTGGTGAGGCGTGCAGTGGTTTGCCCCGTGGGCGAGGTAATCTGCACGCCATTGGTAGTGCCGACGATCATTGTATCCTCGATGATCACCCGGCTCTTCGTGCTGCTGTTGATGCGCACCCCGGCCGATGTGGCGGAGGTGAAGCCGCGGATATCGGTATCGCGGATGATCACCATCCCGGCTTGCAGGATGTTGATACCGTTGAGCGAGGCACCGCCCAGGCCTTCGATATCAAGACCTTGCAGGACCACCCGGTCCAACGATCCGGCATTGATGGTGATGCCGTTGGTGCCCGAAACCAGCACCCCGGCCGTGACATCGCTGCAAATGATCGAGATCGCCTTGTTGATCGTCACCGCGCCGAAACCGCCCGGATCGATGCAGTTGATCTCGCCGCCCGCTGCGGTCTTCGAAATGGCACCGGCGAAGGTCTTGCACGGGGCGGTGCGCGAACAGGGGTTGGCATCGTCGCCCACGCCCGAAACCCAGGTACGGGTTGCCTGGGCCTGTGCGGGGGCCGAGGGCAGCAGCACCAGAAAAGCCAGAGCGGCCATAAGTTTCAGCCAAAATCGTTGCATTGCACTCTCCTTTGCGCAGCGGGCCGGTTCTGACCCCCGCATCGTCGTGGCAATGGAGACGTTGCCAGCCGGTGCAGCGACACCGAATTTGCAACGAAGCTGAGTGACGCCCCCGTCAAAACGCGGCCGCTGTGCGCAGCCGCTGCGGCAGCCTAGCGAATCCGGCGCAAGACTCAAGCGGCGCGGCGTAACTTGCTGCGATCCGGGCTTGCCTCGCGCCGACCTGACCGGCTAGGGGCGCGGCATGCTGAGCAATCTGGACCAACAGCCCGCCGACGCGCTGCTCGCGCTGATCAAGCTCTACGCCGCCGATCCGCGGGCCGACAAGGTCGATCTGGGCGTCGGGGTTTACCGCACCGGGCAGGGCGAAACCCCGGTGTTCGGCGCGATCAAGGCGGCCGAGCAGGTGCTGGTCGATACCCAGGATTCGAAAGGCTATTTGGGCCCCGAGGGCGATATGGGCTTCGTCCATGCGCTGATGCCCTATGTGTTCGGCGGCGATGATCCCAGCAAGGGCGGCCAGATTGACGGGATGCAGACTCCCGGCGGTACCGGCGGGGTGCGGCTGGCGGTGGCCTTGGCCAAGAAGGCCGGCTGCCAGCGGGTCTGGATGGGCACACCAAGCTGGCCCAATCACGCGCAGATCTATGGCGATCTGGACATGCCGTTTGCGCCGTTCAACCACGCCAAGGCAGATGGCACGGTCGACATTGACGCGCTGCGCGGCGCGATTGCCAGCGCTGATGCAGGCGACGCGATCCTGCTCCACGGTTGCTGCCACAACCCGACGGGGATCGACTATTCGCCCGCTCAGTGGGACGAGATTGCCGCGCTGATCGCCGCCAAAGGCCTGCTGCCGATCATCGATCTGGCCTACCAGGGGCTGGGGCAGGGGATGGAGGAGGATGCCTATGGCCTCCGTACTGTCCTGAATGCCGTGCCAGAGGCGCTGGTGGCCTATTCGTGTGACAAGAACTTCGGGATGTACCGTGACCGGGTCGGCGCGGTCTATGCGCAGGTCGCCGATCCGGCGACGATGCCGGTGCTGCTTTCGAACGGAGCGGTCCTCGCCCGCGCGGCCTGGTCGATGCCGCCCGATCACGGCGCGGCAGCAGTACGGATCATCCTTTCCGATCCCAAGCTGACCGCCATGTGGCTGGACGAGCTGGATACGATGCGAACCCGGATGGCGCAGGTTCGCGCAAAACTAGCGGCGGCAGGCAAGCAAGGCAGGATCGATTTCACGCCGCTAGGCGCGCAGAACGGACTGTTCTCGGTCCTTCCATTAGATCCCGAACAGATCCTGAAGCTCCGCGAGGATCACGGTATCTATATGGCGGGGTCGGGCCGGATCAACGTGGCCGGGCTGACCATGGGCAATATCGATAAATTCATCGCCGATGTCGCGGCGGTGAGTGCTTAGACCATCTACCAACACCCAAGCCCGTTCGTGCCGAGCGAAGTCGAGACACTACACGCATCGCCGGGCTGTCTCGACTTCGCTCGACACGAACGGGTAGGCTAGGGGGAATGGATAAGCAGCCAACCTTGGAAGGCGAACGCCTGCTGCTGCGCCCGCTGCGTGCAGACGATTGGGACGCGCTGTTTGCGGTCGCCAGCGATCCGCAGCTTTGGGCCGGGCACCCGGCGCACGATCGTTGGCAAGAGCCGGTGTTCCGCGCCTATTTCGGCAATGCCCTGGCCAATGGCGGCGCGCTGGCGGTTATCGACAAGGCGGAGGGCCGCATCGTCGGTGCTTCGCAATTCTACGATTATCTCGATGACGAGGATGGCCGCGGCCCATCGGTGGAGATCGGTTTCACCTTTCTCGCCCGTTCGCACTGGGGCGGGACATTCAACCACGAGATGAAGCGCCTGATGCTGGCGCATGCGCTCGCTTCGGTGAACTACGTGCGCTTTCGCGTGGGCGAGCAAAATCTGCGTTCGCGCACCGCAATGGAGCGGATCGGCGGTAAGCTAACCGAACGGCGGCAGGTCGAGATCAAGGCCGGCAAGCCTTCAACCAACGTCTATTACGAGATCGACCGGGCGGGGTTTGCGAGCGGGCCGCTTGTTTCTTGATCCTTGCATCAAGGCGAGGATGGCTCCGATGCTTACCCCCTAAGCGCCTGCATACGCTGCAGATAGCGGGCCAGCACATCGATTTCCAGGTTTACCGCATCGCCTGCCGCCAGCGCGCCCAGTGTGGTCACTTCGGCGGTGTGGGGGATGATGTTGAGGTGGAACTGGGTGCCTTGCGGCAGGTCTTCCACCGCGTTCACCGTCAGCGAAACGCCATCGACCGTGACCGAGCCCTTGGCGGCGATGAATGGGGCGAGCTCTTCCGGGCAGGCCACGGTCAGGTGCAGCGATCCGCCGATTTCTTCGCGCGCGGCGATCCGGCCCACACCGTCGACGTGGCCGGTGACGATGTGGCCGCCCAGTTCATCGCCCAGCTTGAGCGCCTGTTCTAGATTGAGCTTGCGTCCAGCCGTCCACTGGTCGGGTGCGCTCTTGCTGACGGTTTCGCTGGATACATCGACCGCGAACCACGCATCGCCCGTACTGCCCCCGCGCTCGACCACGGTCAGGCACACGCCAGAACAGGCGATCGACGCACCTATTGCCATGGTGGCGGGATCGAATGGGCAAGCGATGGTTACGCGCAGGTCGCCCGTCTGACGGACTTCGCGAATGGTGCCGATGGCGGTGACAATTCCGGTAAACATCAGCTTGGCTCGTAAACGTCGAGCCGATCTTTGCCAAGCTGGCGTTGGTCGGACAGCCGCCAGTCTGGCGAGGCCGCAAGTGCATCTTCGGTCAGGTCAGGCAGCGAAGCCCCTGAGCCAGCTTGAATTGGTGCGCGATAAAGCAGCATCCGGTCGACCAGCCCGGCGCGCAGGAAGGCGCGGGCGGTTTCCGCCCCGCCTTCCACCATCAGCCGCTGGGCGGGCAGCAGCAGGTTCAGCGCTTCGGGCGCGGGCAGAGCGTGCCACCCTTCCGGCGCTGCGCCGCGCGTCAGCAGCCAGCGCTGCGGGCTGCGATCTTCGATCCCGGGCAGGCGGACGTCTAGCCGGGGATTGTCGGCCTTGAAGGTACCTGAGCCGACGAGAATGGCATCGAAGCGCGCGCGCGTTGCGTGGACATGGGCGCGGGCAATCTCTCCGGTGAGCCATTGACCCTTGGGCGGGGCAAGGAAACCATCTTCCGACAACGCCAGCTTGAGCGTCACCTCGGGGCGGCCCAGCCGGGTGCGAATGAGATAGCCGGAGAGGCTGTCTCCGCAGGCAGCGCTTTTGATCATTGCAACCGCAATCTCTGCCGCCGCGATCCGCGCGGCTCCGGCTCCGCCAGTGCGCGGATCGGGATCGCCGCAACCAATCACGACCCGCGCTAGGCCACTCTCAGCAACGAGATTGGCGCAGGCCGG
>CAZVMC010000017.1:22612-31359 GCA_964628635.1 uncultured Novosphingobium sp.
TCGGTGCGGAAATCGACGAGCTGGGCATTGTCGCCATCGGCGGTGCTCATGGTCACCTGCCCCGGCAGATCGACCCGGATTGCACGGCCCGGTTCGCCGGTGATCCGTCCGCGACCCTGCACGGCCATGCCGCCCAAATCGATCAGCGCCCCGGTGGTGCGTTTCGCCCCGGTCTCCGCATCGATCTCGGCGCTGCCGCTGCCGGAGCCGCTTAGCGCCAGTCGGCTGAATGAGAGGTCAGCGTGGATCTCGATCGTCAGCGGGCGCTCGCCGTTGGCCGCGCCCGAGGAGTAGCACAGCCGGCAAGCCTCCTGCGCGCCCAGCGGCGTTGCCGCCAGCGTAAGCAGGCCGATCAGTATGAGGCGGGCGCAGTTCCCCATAACGCCATTCTGGCGGAACAGGGTTAACGCGTGGTTACGGGGTTCTACCCAAAGGGCGCGTAAAGGCCGCGCCCTTCGCGCTTCAGCCAGCGATTGGCGGCGGCGATGTCGCCCTCGAACAACTGGTCAAGCAGGGCATGGAACCGGGGGCTGTGGTCCATGTGGACCAGATGCGCGACCTCATGCGCCACAACCGAGCGGCGCACGAAATCGGGCGCCATCACCAGCCGCCAGTTGAGCCGGATCGTCCCACTGGTGGAGCAGGACCCCCAGCGCCGCTGCGCGCCGGACAGCGCCAGTTTGGGCACCGGCTGTCCCGCGCGCGCGCAATATTCCGCCAGATCGGCGGCGAACAGCTGGCGCGCTTCGCCCTCGAGCCAGCGCTTGAGCCGGGGCGCGAGGCCCGCTTCCGGACCGCCGATCAACAGAGCACCTTCAGCTACTACGGGCCGACGGGGGCGGGCAGCGTCGTGAATGATTTCCAACAGCTCGCCAAGATAGGGCAGATGCGAACCCGCGCCGATTTCAGCCCTGGGTGCCAGCTTGGCCAGTTGCGCTTCCAGCCAGCCCGCGCGGCTGCGGGCAAAGTCTAGCGCTTCGGCGGTGCGGCCCCAGCGTGGCAGGGTGATTCGCACCTCGCTGCCATCGGGGGCCAACCGCATGGTCAGCCGCCGGGCATGGCCGAGTCGGCGAATCGCGATCGGCAGCACCCTGCCGCTCAGTTCAATTTCAGGTGCCGCGCGCGTGAGCCACTCAATCATCGCGCCACAGCTCCACCCCCGGCGGCAGGATCGCGTGGTTTTCCAGCGGCCCGGCCATCACCTCGGGAATCGCCTTGCCGCGCACCGAAACGCCAGCGGCATGCACCGCTTCCGGGTCGCCGCTCAGCAGGTAGTGCCAGTCCGGCAGCGGATCGCCGTGGGCGCGCAGGCGATAGGAGCAGGTATCAGGCAGCCAGTGCAAGGTCACCGCCAGCTTGGGCGAAAGCTGCACGCAATCGGGCACCTGGCGCTTGCGGTCCTTGTAGTCCGAGCAGCGGCAGCTCTGCAGATCGAGCAGCTTGCAGGCAACATTGGTGGGATAGACATCGCCGGTATCGGCATCTTCGACCTTGTGCATGCAGCACTGCCCGCAGCCGTCGCACAGCGCCTCCCACTCGGCGCGCGTGAGGCGCTCAATTGGCAGCTCCCAAAACCGGGCGCGCAGCGGATTCACTTGACCGCGATATCCAGATCGCGGGCGACGGCATCCGCGCCCTTGTCAGTCGGCAGCACTTCGATCGGCTTCCCGGCGGGATCCATCAAATAGGCGTGACGGCTGTGATCGACCAGATAGCCGCCGCCGCTCTGCGCGCCCTTGGCCACATAGACCCGGAACGCCTTGACCGCTTGATCGACCTGCGCCTGGGTGCCAGTCAGCCCGAGCAGCTTGGGGGAGAAATTCGCGGCGAATTCTCCCATCACCGCGGGCGTATCGCGCGCGGGATCGACTGTGATGAAAATCGGCTGGACCTTGGCGGCGCGGGCCGGGCTGGCCTTTTCGAACTGCGCAAAGCCGCGCATCAGCACCGCGACATCGACCGGGCAGACATCGGGGCAGAAGGCATAGCCGAAATAGACGATCCGGTACTTGCCCTGGAACTGATCCCAGGTGACCGGCTTCCCGTCCTTGTCCTGTAAGGTGAAGGCCCCGCCGATTGGCGCGCCGGTCAGATCGGTTCCGGCGAGCGGTTCGGTGGGCTTCGGGCCGCAGCTGGTTAAAGATAAAGTCAGCAGTGAGGCGAGAAAAAGCTTGTGCATGGCGCGGCGGTTCATGCTCTGCTAAACCGCGATAGGCAAGCGGGCCCGCAGGCGGGGCAGCACTTGCCCCCAACAGGAGGTTTCGGCGTGTCGCGTTTTCGTTTGCCTGCCCTTTCGCTTGCTGTCGTTCTGGCCGGTGCTTCGCTGGTCGCAAGTCCCGCGCAGGCCCAGTTTTCTGAGAGTTACCGGTTCCTGGAAGCCGTGAAGAAGAAAGAGGGCGAGAAGGTTACCGAGGCGATTGAGCAGCCCGGCAGCACCATCATCAACACCCGCGATATCACCACCGGCGAATCCGCGCTGCACATCGTGGTCGCGCGCCGCGATCTCACCTGGTTGCAGTTCCTCGTCGCCAAGGGGGCGAACGTCAACATTCGTGACAACAAGGGCGTAACCCCGCTGGTGCTGGCGGTGCGGCTCAACTTTCTTGAAGGGGTGGAATACCTGGTCAGTAAGGGCGCCCGGGTGGATGAGGCCAATTCGGCGGGCGAAACACCGCTGATCACCGCAGTCCACAACCGCAATGTCGGACTGATGCGGCTGCTGCTCAAGGCCGGGGCCAACCCGGACCGAGCGGACAATTCGGGCCGCTCGGCGCGGGACTATGCCGCGCTCGAAGGTCGCGGCAGTCCGATGTTGGCAGAGATCGAATCGGCCCCCAAGGCTGCGCCTGCAAAGCCCAGTTACGGGCCAAGCTTCTGATGGCTCAGGCTGCCGCACTGGCCGAAGCGACGCTGGACGAAATCCGCCTCGCGCTGGCACCGGCGATTGCCGAGGCGACGGCCTTCGATGGCTGGTCAAACGCGGCGGTCGAATCCGCCGCCACGCAACGTGGGGTCGATCCTGCCGTCGCGCGGTTGGCATTCTCGGGCGGCGCAATGGATATGATCGCGGCGTGGATCGCCGGGGTCGACGCGGCGATGGCGGCGGAGCTCACCGCCGAGCGGCTGGGCAACCTGCCGATCCGGGAGCGGATCCGGCGGCTGGTGCAGTTCCGGCTCGATGCCGTGGCCGGCCAGCGTGAGGCGCTGCGCCGGGCGATGGCAATTATGGCCATGCCGCAGAATGCCGCCCGCTCGCTGCGGCTCGGCTGGTCGAGCGCCGATGCGATGTGGCGGCTCGCAGGGGATACGGCGACCGATTACAACCACTACACCAAGCGCGCGATCCTGGGTTCGATCTACACCGCCACGTTGGCGGTCTTTGTGAACGACGAAAGCGATGACTTTGCCGAAACCAAAGGTTTCCTCAGCCGCCGGATCGAAGGCGTGATGAAGTTCGAAAAGGCCAAGGTCCGCCTGCTCAAGCCGCGCGATGAAATGTTCAGCCCGACCCGGCTGCTGGGGCGGTTAAGGTATCCGGCGCGGTAGTTACATTGTAGAGGAACGAGGGTGACGAAGCTAATCTGCAGCAAGGTTTTGGCAAGCTTGGTCGTGGCAGCGCTGGTCAGCCCAACCCTTGCGCAGTCTTCTCGCAGCTTTCGACCGATCGACTGGTCTGGAAGCCGCTGGAGCGCATATGTCGACTGCTCTCGGGCTGTATTGACACTCCAACCCGATGGCACAGTCACGGAAGAAGGTATGGTACGAGCGACCTGGCAAGCAGACGGTCAGGTCCTGAACGTGAAATGGCCATCCCGGCCACCAGTCACACTGCGGATGCAACGCGTTGGTGACTTCACTATCGCCGACCCTACGGCCGATCCTTCCCGTGCTATGCCAGGGTCGGAATGGGAGCGCTGTTCGCCGACGAAGAACAATCCCTTTCTGGCGGGCTGGTGGATGGAACACTCGGTCTGGAGCGGATTCAGCGATTGCCGTGTGACCATGCAATTCAATCCGGATCGAATCGTCAGGCTGTCGAACGGCAGTGAAGGCAATTGGTGGGTTGACCAGAGCGAGCTCAAAATCCGCATCGATGGCGCCAGATCCGATCTCTCGTTCCGCCGGGTGGGCAAGCGTTTGTTGGATACTTCCGGAGGAGGCGCATTGACGCGATGCAACTGAGATCTGGCGGATTGCTCTGGTCTCAGCCGTCTCGAAGGCTTCAGGCCTGTGCCGCCTAGGTCATACGCGCATGACTCCGCGCGATCATCAAGTCGCCCTACGGCTCGACCTTGGCAGTGGTTGTTGCAAATGAAAGCTAGGAATACGTCGAAACAATGGCCTTCCTCGCCCGCCCGATCGACGGCGAGATGAAATTCGAGAAAGCCGATGCTCGTCTGCTCAAACCGCGCGATGAGCACTTCAACTCAGCTCGCTTTTTTGACCGCCTCCACAGTCCTCCGTGCTAGCCGACGCTCCCACTGCTAGCTAAGACCCGGCGGAATCAGGGATAGACAATTGCCGAACTATGCGCCTCACAAGGGCATGAAGCCCGACGAAATCGAAGCAACGGTCGAGGCGATCCTTTCCGAAGCGACGCTGGCCGAGAAGGTCGGGATGATGTCTGGCCATGGCTTCTTCGAGGCTTTTCGCGAGGATGGCGGGCGGTTCGGCGCGCGGCCTTACCGCGCGGGCGGCGGGATCGAGCGGCTGGGCGTGCCATCGTTCTGGTTCACCGATGGCCCGCGCGGCGTGGTGAGGGGCAACTCCACCTGCTTTCCCTGCACCATGGCACGCGGGGCCAGTTTCGATACCGATCTGGAACGGCGGATCGGCGAAGCGATGGGGATTGAGGTCCGAGCGCAAGGCTGCAACCTCTCGGGCGCGGTCTGCATCAACCTGCTGCGCCACCCCGGCTGGGGCCGCGCGCAGGAAACCTATGGTGAGGACAGCTTCCATCTGGGCGCAATGGGCGCAGCGCTGGGGCAGGGCATCCAGGCGCACAACGTCTGCGCCACAATCAAGCACTTTGCGCTCAATTCGATGGAAAATGCCCGCTTCACGGTCAACGTAAAGATCGACGAGCGCGCGCTGCACGAGGTCTACCTGCCGCACTTCAAAGCCTGCGTCGATGCCGGGGTGGCCAGCGTGATGAGCGCCTACAATAAGGCGAACGGCGAGTACTGCGGGCAGGACCGCGTGCTGCTGACCGATATTCTGCGCGGCGAATGGGGCTTCACCGGCTTTGTCCATTCGGACTGGGTCAAGGGGGTTTATCAGCCTTATGGCGCGGCGGCCGGGCTCGATGTCGAAAACCCGGAGCCGCTGGTCTTTGGAGGCAAATTGGTCGCAGCAGTCGAAGGCGGCGCGATTGAGCCCGAAGTGATCGATCGCGCCTGCCGCCGGATACTGACCACGCTCTACCGCTTCGAGTGCGCCGAAGATCCGCTGCCGGACTATCCCGAAAGCCTGGTCGCCTGCGCGACGCACCGCGCGCTGGCGCTCGAGGCGGCGGAGAAGTCTGCGGTGCTGCTCAAGAACGATGCGGTATTACCGTTTGACAATGGCAAGATCGGCAAGCTGGCGGTGCTTGGCAAGCTGGCCGCACTGGAGAACACTGGCGACAATGGCTCAAGCCGGGTCCGCCCGCCCTATGTGGTTACGCCGCTGGCTGGCCTTGTCGCGCTACTCGGTGAAGACGCCGTGCTGCGCGGCGATGAGGACGATCTGGATGCAGCCCGCGCAGCGGCGGCCAGCGCCGATGAGGTGGTTGTCGTGGTCGGCAACACCGCGCGCGAAGAAGGGGAGTATATCCCCGGCGACATCGATCTTGGGCAGGCCGGGCTGGGCGGCCGCAAGGAGCCGCTCGGCGGGGATCGCCGCTCGCTTGAGCTACGCAACGAACAGCATGCATTGATTGAAGTCGCGGCGGCGAGCGGAAAACCAGTCGTAGTAATAATTGTCGCAGGTTCTGCCGTGCTGGTTGAGCAGTGGCAGGAAAGCGTCGGGGCGATTCTGCAGACGTTCTACGCCGGGATGGAGGGCGGCACCGCCTTGGCCAACCTGCTGTTCGGCGCGGTCAGCCCCTCGGGCAAGCTGCCTTTCACCGTGGCGCGCGATGCGGCGGACTATCCGCCGTTCGATCCCGATGCAGTCGAAGTCACTTATGACTACTGGCACGGTTACACGCTGCTCGATCGTAGCGGGGCTGTGCCGCGCTATGCCTTTGGCCATGGGCTGTCCTACGCCAGTTTCGCCTACCGCGCGCTGACTGCGCGCGCCGCGCCGCAAGGGATTGCCGTCAGCGTGGCGGTGACCAACGCCGGGGCGGTGCAGGCTGACGAAGTGGTGCAGGTCTATGTCGCGGTGCCGGGGCAGGCGGCGGAGCGCCCGGTCAAGGCGCTCAAGGCGTTCCAGCGGGTTACGTTGGCGCCGGGCGAAACGCGGATCGTTCACCTGCAAGTGGCTCGCGACAGCCTGCTGTGGCGCGATCCGGCGACGCATTCGTGGCGGTTCGAACCGGGGCGCTACCGGGTGATGGTGGGCGGCAGTTCGGACCAGCTGATCGCCACCGAGCTCGATCTCTGATCGCCCGAAGCCGAACTCTATTGCGAATGACTTGCAATTGCGACTGGCTTCTGGCAGCGCACGGAGGATGACACTCGATTCCCTCCCGCTTGGCCAGACGGCGCGCATTGTTGCGGTTGAGTGGAGTGCCTTGGTGGCGGAAGAGGCGCAGCGCTTGCAGGCGCTCGGCCTTGATAGCGGCGCGCGGGTATCAGTCGCGCACCGCGGCGTACTGGGCGGGGCCGATCCGCTGGCGATCACCGTCGGTCGGATGACCGTGGCGCTGCGCCGCGCCCACGCCCGGGCCATGCAGGTCGAACTGCTGTGAGCCGCCAGTCATGACAAGATTGCGCAGCGCCGCACTGGTCGGCAATCCCAACGCGGGCAAATCGGCGCTGTTCAACGCACTGACCGGAGCGCGGCAGAAGATCGCGAACTATCCCGGCGTCACGGTGGAGCGCAAATCGGGGCGGCTGATCCTGCCTTCGGGCGAACCGGTCGAACTGGTTGACCTGCCCGGCTCCTACGGTCTGGAAGCGACCAGCCCCGACGAGGAAGTCACGCGCAAGGTCATCCTCGGTGAATTTCCCGGTGAGGCTGCGCCCGCAGTGTTGGTGGTGGTGCTTGATGCCTCGAACCTCGAACAGCATCTGGTCTTCGCACAGGAAGTGATCGCGCTGGGCCGGCCTTGCGTGGTCGCGCTCAACATGGTCGATCTGGCCGAACGCGATGGGCTGACGATCGACCCGGCCGCGCTGGAAGAAGCGCTGGGCGTGCCAGTGGTGCCGACCGTCGCTGTGCGACGGCGCGGGCTGAGCGAACTTTCCGCCGCGATCGCCGTCGCCGAAGGCCGCGCGCCGGAGCATCACCGCCCACATACTTCGCTCACCGAACGGCGGCTAACCGCGCAGGCGATTGCCCAAGGCGCGATCCTGTCTGAAACCGCGCAGCATCGGCTGCACGCGCGGCTCGATCAAGTGCTACTCAATCCTTGGCTGGGGCCACTGATTCTGCTGGGGATCCTGTTCGTGGTATTCCAGGCCGTGTTCAGCTGGGCGACGCCTTTTGCCGATGCCTTGGAAGGCGGAATTGGCTGGCTCAACGATTGGGTGCGCGCCACAGTCCCGCCGGGGTTGCCGCGCGATTTCCTGACCGACGGGGTGCTGGGCGGAGTCGGCGCGGTGGTGGTCTTCCTGCCGCAGATCATCATTCTGTTCGCCTTCATTCTGGCGATGGAGGCATCGGGCTACATGGCCCGTGCGGCCTTCCTGATGGACCGGCTGATGGCCTCGGTGGGGCTATCGGGGCGAAGCTTCATCCCGCTGCTCTCCAGCTTTGCCTGTGCGATTCCGGGGATCATGGCGACCCGCTCGATCGCCGACCATCAGGATCGGCTGACCACCATCCTGATCGCACCCTTGATGACGTGTTCGGCGCGGCTGCCGGTCTATGCGGTGATCATCGCCGCGTTCATTCCCAACACCAGCGTCGGGCCGGGGATCGGGCTGCAGGGGTTAGTGCTGCTGGGGCTCTATCTGTTTGGCGTGGTCGGCGCGATGGTCGCTGCGCTGGTGCTGCGCCGCACGGTGACCAAGGGTGCGGCCTCGGGCTTCATCATGGAAATGCCCAAGTATCAGCTGCCCCGGCTGAAGGACATGGCGATCGGGCTGTGGCAGCGCGCCTGGGTATTCCTGCGCCGTGCGGGGACCATCATCTTCATGGTCACCGTGGTGCTCTGGTTGCTGCTGACTTTCCCACGCGCAGCCGAGGGGCAAAGCCAGGTCGATGCTTCCTTCGCTGGCAAGCTGGCCAACGGCCTTGCCGTGGTGGTCGAACCGATTGGATTCAACCGCGATATGGCGCTCGCCCTGATCCCCGCAATGGCCGCACGTGAGGTGGCCGTGGCCTCGCTTGCCACCACCTATGCCGTCGATGCCGGCGACGACGATGCCTCGGCGATGGCGCTGGGCGACCAGCTCAAAAGCCGCTGGACCCTGCCGATGGCGCTGGCTTTCCTTGCCTGGTTCGTCTTCGCGCCACAATGCATGAGCACCATCGCCGTCGCGCGGCGCGAAACGAATGGGTGGAAATGGCCCTTGTTCATGTTGGCATACCTGTTTGGCTTGGCCTACATCTTCGCGGGAATCACCTATTGGAGCGCGGTCGCTCTGGGGTTTTAG
>CAZVMC010000018.1:0-28626 GCA_964628635.1 uncultured Novosphingobium sp.
AGCATCTCGTTTACACCGAGAGGGTCAGCGGTTCGAGCCCGTTAGCGCCCACCAGAAATTCCTATCCGAGCCCTCGATAACCAAGTGCGGGTGGCCGCTAGGCCGCAAGCAACGCCACTGCGGCTTTGGCAATCGGATCGAGCGCTGACTGGTCACCACCGATAATCTCCGCCTTCATCCGCGGATCCCAGAAGTCCCTAAGATGCTGGCAAGTCGCGCGGATCGCCGCATCCTCACCCTGCGCAGCAAAGTTGCGGGCGATCTGATTTGCCATATAAGTCAAGCGGTTGTGGTCCATTATTCGGCTGCTTCGCGCATAATGCGCCGACTCTTTTCCGACCACGAGGCATAGCTTTCCTGCCATTCGGTCGGTCCATTGCTCGGAGTAACCTGCACCGCGGTGACCTTGTACTCGGGGCAGTTGGTCGCCCAGTCAGAGAACTCGGTGGTGACGACATTGGCCTGGGTCGCGGGGTGGTGGAAGGTGGTATAAACCACCCCCGGCGCGACCCGTTCGGTGACATGGGCACGCAATGTCGTCTCGCCGGTACGGCTCGCGACGCGCACCCAATCGCCGGTTTTCAGCCCGCGATTCTCGGCATCGCTCGGGTGGATTTCTAGCAGGTCTTCTTCGTGCCAGACGGTGTTGGCGGTTCGCCGGGTCTGCGCACCGACGTTGTACTGGCTGAGAATCCGTCCGGTAGTGAGCAGCAGCGGGAAGCGCGGACCGGTGCGCTCGTCGGTCGGAACATAGTCGGTCACCACGAACTTGCCTTTTCCGCGCACGAAGCCGTCGACATGCATGATCGGGCTGCCATCGGGCGCGTCATCGTTGACCGGCCATTGCAGCGAGCCTTCGCGGTCGAGTCGCTCGAACGAGACGCCGGCGAAGGTCGGGGTGAGCCTGGCGATCTCGTCCATGATCTCGCTCGAATGCCGGTAGCTCCAGTCCAACCCCATCGCGCGGGCGAGCTCCTGCGTGACTTCCCAGTCCTCCAGCCCGTTCGCAGGTTCCATCACCTTGCGAACCGGCTGGATGCGGCGCTCGGCATTGGTGAAAGTGCCGTTCTTTTCAAGGAAGGTTGAGCCCGGCAGGAAGACGTGGGCATAGTTGGCAGTCTCGTTGAGGAACAGGTCGTGGACGATCACCAGGTCCATCGCCTTGAGCCCGGCGGCAACATGGTGCGTGTTGGGATCAGACTGGAGGATATCTTCGCCCTGAATGTAGATCGCGCGGAACGAACCATCGAGCGCGGCGTCGAGCATGTTGGGGATGCGCAGGCCAGGCTCGGGATCGAGCACGGTGCTCCAGTCCTGCTCGAACAGCGCGCGGGTCGCGGTGTCGGAGATGTGTCGATAGCCAGACAACTCGTGCGGAAAGCTGCCCATGTCGCACGCGCCCTGGACGTTGTTCTGCCCGCGCAGCGGGTTCACGCCCACGCCGCGCCGTCCGATGTTGCCGGTGACCATCGCGAGGTTGGCGATCGCCATGACGGTCGAGGAGCCTTGCGAATGCTCGGTCACGCCAAGCCCGTAATAAATCGCGGAATTTGGTCGATCTCTCTGGGCTGAAGCCCAACCGGGTCCGCCGGTGGCATAAAGCCGGGCGGCGGCACGCAGCTCGGCGGCAGGCACGCGGGTGACCGCCTCGAGCACTTCGGGGCTGTGTTTCTGGTCCGACACAAACCGCGCCCAATCCTGATATTCGTCCCAGTCGCAGCGTTCCCGGATAAACACGTCGTCGGCGAGGCCTTCGGTGACGATGACATGAGCCATCGCAGTCAGCACCGCGACATTGGTTCCGGGCTGAAGCGGCAAGTGATGCGCTGCCTCGATATGCGGGCTGCGGACTAGATCGATCCGGCGCGGATCGATCACGATCAGCTTTGCGTCCTGCCGCAAGCGGCGCTTCATCCGGCTGGCGAAAACCGGGTGCGCGTCGGTAGGGTTGGCGCCGATCACCAGGATCACGTCCGCATCCATTACCGAGTCAAAGTCTTGGGTGCCGGCCGAAGTGCCGAATGTGGTCTTGAGCCCGTAACCGGTGGGCGAATGGCAGACCCGCGCGCAAGTATCGACATTGTTTGAGCCGAATCCGGCGCGGACCAGCTTCTGCACAAGAAAGGTCTCCTCGTTGGTGCAGCGGCTCGACGTAATCCCGCCCAGTGCGCGAGCACCGTATTCGGCCTTGATCGCGTTCAGCCGCGCGGCAGTGTGAGCGAAGGCTTCCGCCCAGCTGACCACCTGCCAAGGTTCCTCGATGGAATCCCGGATCATCGGCTCGGTGATGCGGTCCTGATGGTTGGCATAGCCCCAGGCGAAGCGGCCCTTGACGCAGGAGTGGCCGCGGTTGGCCTTGCCGTCCTTCCACGGCACCATCCGGACCAGCTGCTCCCCGCGCATCTCGGCGCGGAACGTGCAGCCGACCCCGCAATAGGCGCAGGTGGTGATCACCGAACGCTCGGGCTTGCCAATCGCTTTGACCGCTTTTTCCTGCAAAGTCGCGGTCGGGCAAGCCTGGACGCAGGCCCCGCAGGAGACGCATTCGCTGGAAAGGAAGTCGTCTCCCGTCTGGCCCGCGCTGATCTTCGCGGCGAAACCGCGCCCGTTCATGGTCAGAGCCAGTGTGCCTTGGACTTCATCGCAGGCGCGCACGCAGCGCGAGCAGGCGATGCACTTTGATGGATCGAAATCGAAATAGGGGTTCGAACTGTCGGTTTCGAGGCCGAGGTGGTTTTCGCCGGAATAGCCATAGCGCACATCGCGCAGGCCGACTTCGGCAGCGGTGTCCTGCAACTCGCAGTCGTTGTTTGCGCTGCAGGTCAGGCAGTCGAGCGGGTGGTCGGAGATGTAGAGCTCCATCACCCCGCGCCGCAGCCGCGACAGCCGCTCGGACTGGGTGTGGACCACCATGCCCTCTTCAACCGGGGTAGTGCAACTCGCGGGCGTGCCGCGCCGTCCGTCGATCTCGACCAGGCACATTCGGCACGAGCCGAACGCCTTGACGCTGTCAGTCGCGCAGAGGCTGGGGATCGATCCGCCGCTAAGTGCCGCTGCGCGCATCACGCTGGTCCCGGCTGGCACAGTAATGTCGCGCCCATCGATGCTGAGTGTGACCGTTGTCTCGCACACGACCTCCGGTGTGCCGAAGTCGGCTTGCGGTGCGTAACGGGTCGGGTCAGCGCCCACCGTCGTCCTCCATCATCGGTCCCGCTACCCATAGCATCGAATCGGCCCGAGCGACTACGCCAAGCGCCAGTCCGGCCGTCTGCGCGCGGCGCACCGCGAGGTCGGTCGGCGCGGAGATGGCAACGAGCAGCGGACAACGCGCGCGCACGGCTTTTTCAACCAGCTCGTATGAGGCGCGCGAGGTGACGATCAGAAAGCCGTCTCCCGGATCGATCCCGGCGCGCGCGAGCGCTCCGATCACCTTGTCGAGCGCGTTGTGGCGTCCGACATCCTCACGCACCACCCGAACGGTTCCATCGCTTGCCGCAAAAGCGGCGGCGTGAGTGGCGGCGGTTTGCCGGCCCAACACTTGCGCGTCACCAAGATTGGCCAGCGCGCGGTGGATGGCGGCAGCTGCAGCAAGGGGACGCGGAGCCAACGGATCGAGCGGTTTGAGCGCGCGTTCGATGCTCTCAACCCCGCAAATCCCGCAAGAGGAATCGCCCAGTCGCCGCCGTGCATGCGTGAATATCGGTTCGACACGGTGAGCGGGCAGCGTGACGCGGACCACCATACCTTCACCGCCATCGACGCGATGAATCCCGATTGCGTCGATCTCATCGAAAGTGGCGAGCCCTTCAGACAAAAGGAAGCCGGTGACAAAATCCTCCAGATCGATCGGAGTCGCCATCATGACGGCATAGGTCACACCGTTGGTTTCAATCGCGATCGGAGCCTCGATCGGCACGGCGCGGGTTCCGGCTTGGCTGTGCGAGCCATAGTCGCTGCATTGTGTGGCAAAAATCTCCGCGCCGTTCATCCGCCGAAATCCTCGGGCCAGTGCTTCAACGCCGACCGCACCGGATAGGGTGTGAACCCACCCAGCGCGCAGAGTGAGCCATACTGTAGCGTTTCGCAGAGGTCTTCGAGCAGCAAGAGATCGTCGGCCCGGCTCCGCCCGGTTTTGCGGGCGTTGTGCATTTGTGGCAGCGCTTCGACAGCATCGGCCCTGGCCGAGCCGCCCGAACGGATCCGGTCGATCAGTTCAACGCCTCTTGTCGAGCCGATCCGGCACGGGGTGCACTTCCCGCAGCTTTCCGCCGCGCAGAAGGCAAAAGCAAAGCGGGCCATTGCGCCCATGTCGGCGCTGTCATCGAACACAACGATGCCGCCGTGCCCGATCAGCGCGTCGACCCCCGTATAGGCCTCATAATCGAAGGGCAGGTCGAACTGCTCGGGATGGAGATAGGCTCCCAGTGGCCCGCCAACCTGTACGGCTTTGACTGGCCGACCTGATGCAGTGCCACCGCCGATGTCATAAACCAGCTCGCGCAGTGTGACTCCGAATGGGGTCTCATAAAGACCGCCATGGCGGATATTGCCGGCAAGTTGAATTGGCATGGTGCCTTGCGACCGCCCAGTACCCAGCCTTGCATAAAGCGAAGCTCCGCCGGGGGCGAGGATATGCGGCACTGCGGCCAAGGTCAGCACGTTGTTGACAACCGTCGGGCAGCCGAACAGCCCTTCGAGCGCGGGCAACGGCGGCTTGGCGCGGACATCGCCGCGTTTGCCTTCAAGACTGTTGAGGAGCGCGGTTTCTTCCCCGCAGACGTATGCCCCGGCGCCGACTCTGACTTCGATCCGGAACGGCGCGATCCGCGCTGCGGCCAGTTCAATTGCCGCGTTGAGCTTGGCGATCGCAAAAGGATATTCGCTGCGGACATAGATGTAGCCGTCCCTCGCGCCGACGGCCTGAGCGGCAATCGCCATCCCCTCGATCAGCTGGAACGGGTCGCCCTCCATCAGCATGCGATCGGCAAACGTACCGCTATCGCCTTCGTCGGCATTGCAGACGATAAACTTGCAAGCACCGGGAGCCTCCAACACGGTCCGCCACTTGATCCCGGCAGGAAATCCAGCTCCGCCGCGGCCGCGCAAACCGCTTGTGGTCACTTCTGCGACGATCTCGTCCGGTGCCATGCTGCGTGCCCGCGCCAGGCCAGACCAGCCGCCACTTTCCTGATAGTCATCAAGGCTCAAGGGGCGGGTCTTGCCAGCGCGTGCGAAGGTCAGCCGGCGCTGACTGGCGATGAAGGGGTGTTCGGCAATCGGGCCGATTGCCTTGGCGCTGGTCCTGCCCAGGATCGCCGCCACGTCTTCTACCCGTGCCGGTCCGAAGCCCCGTCCATCGATCTCAACCAATGGTTCGAGCCAATGCATGCCCCACGAAGACACCCGCTCAACCTTGCAACCAGCCGCCGCGAAGGCTGCGGCCAGCTCATCCGCGCCAAGTGCCTGCGCCAGGGCATCGTCGGCGATGCGCACAGTGGTCATGCGGATTGCACCAAAGCAATCAGGCCCGCTTCGTCGAGGCCAGCGTAGAGCCGGTCGCCAATTCGTGCGTTGGGGCCGTTGGCGCACAGGCCAAGGCAATAAACAGTTTTCAAATTTACCCGCTCGCCTGCCGCTGCCTTTGCAGCCGCAGCCAAAGCTTCGACCCCGCGCGCTTGGCAGGCCTCTGCGCGGCAGAGCTCGATCGTCGGGCGCGGATCGGGCGAAGCGGTGAAATCGTGATAGAAACTGACCACGCCGTGCACTTCGGCGCGGGACAGGTTAAGCGCCCTGGCAATCTGCGCCTCGGCCGCCTGATCGATACAGCCGAAAGCGGCTTGTACTTCGTGGAGGATGGGCAGCAACGGACCCGATAGCCCCGCGTGGGCAGCAATAATCTCGGCGATCCGGGTTTCGCTCATGGCGAATTCCTGCGCCCGAGTGGACCTGCGGTCAATCCGAATGCTGCCTTCACAGAAACGCGCGCGCTTTCACTGCGTTAGGACAGTTATGTCGAGAACGCCAAATTCAACCGCGGCGTTCAAAACGCTTCACCGATCAGTTCGGTGCTTTCCGCATCGCCCCATTCACGCGGGCCGGTAAAGCGCCAGACCTCGCGGCCCTGGGCATCGTAGAGGATCGAGAGCGGGAGGGTACCGGCCTGGTAGTGGCTCATCATTTCCAGCTCCGGATCGAGCCAGGGTTGAAGCCGCTTGACTCCCCGAGCAGCAAGGAAGCCAGCAACCTTGTCTGACTTTGGCCCGTCTTGCGAGATCGTTAGCACCTTCAGCTTGCCTTCGTGCTGAGCCGCCAGCGCTTCAAGCGTCGGCAATTCAGCCACGCAGGGTGCGCACCAGGTCGCCCAGAGATTGATCAGCAGCGGCTTGCCTTTGAGCGATGACAGCCGCAGCTGCTGGCCCGCTGGATCGGCGAAGACGAATTCGGGTAATTCGCTGCCTTTGTGACTGCGGTCGATTGCCCCGGCTGGAACGGCTGACGCGGCAGGTTGCGCGGCTGGGCCGCTTTCCCTATCGCACCCGCTGGCCAGCAGAGTCAGGCTAAGGAATGCGACTTTGAGCGAGCGGGACGACAACAAGAGCGGCTCCAATGCGATGTGGGGCGGGCGGTTCGCGGCCGGGCCCTCGGCAATCATGCGTGAGATAAATGCCTCGATCCCGTTCGACAAGGCGCTGTGGCGACAGGATATCGCCGCAAGCAAGGCGCATGTCGCGATGCTGGGGGCGCAAGGGATCGTTTCGGCCGCCGATACAGCGGCAATCGCTGCTGGGCTGGACCAGATTGCGACAGAATACGAAACCAACGGGGTACCCGAGAACTGGGACCTTGAAGACATTCACATGACCACTGAAAGCCGCTTGGCCGAATTGATCGGGCCTGCGGCAGGGCGGCTCCACACGGCGCGCAGTCGCAACGATCAAGTGGCGACCGATTTCAAACTGTGGGTGCGCGAGGCTTGCGTGCAGGCCGATGCCGCGCTTGGCGCATTGCAGGTCGCACTGGTGAATTGCGCGGGTGAACACACCGCCAGCATCATGCCCGGCTTCACCCATTTGCAAACCGCACAGCCGGTCACGCTGGGCCACCATCTGCTGGCCTATTACGAAATGCTGGCGCGCGATCGCAGCCGCTTCGTCGATGCCCATCGCCGCGCCAGCCAATGCCCGCTCGGCTCGGCCGCGCTGGCCGGGACTGGCTTCCCGATCGATCGCGTTGCGACTGCCAAAGCGCTCGGTTTCGCTGAGCCGACGCGAAATAGCCTTGATGCCGTATCGGATCGTGATTTCGCACTCGATTACTTGCAAGCCGCCGCACAGTGCGCGCTGCATCTTTCGCGTCTCGCTGAAGAACTGATCGTCTGGGCGAGTCAGCCGTTCGGCTTCATCGTTCTGCCTGATGCACTCAGCACCGGCAGTTCGATCATGCCGCAGAAGAAAAACCCCGATGCGGCCGAGCTGGTGCGCGGCCATGCGGGCCGGATCATCGGCTGCCTGACCAGCCTGATGATCACGATGAAGGGCCTGCCTTTGGCCTATTCGAAGGACATGCAGGACGATAAGCCGCCGGTGTTCGAAGCTGCCGGCTTGCTGACGCTCAGCCTCGCGGCGATGACCGGTATGATCGAAGGCGCAACTTTCCGCACCGAGCGGATGCGCGCTGCTGCCGAGCTGGGCTATGCGACTGCGACTGACCTGGCCGACTGGCTGGTGCGGCAAGCCGACATTCCTTTTCGCGAGGCGCACCACATCACCGGTGCGGCGGTCAAGCTGGCCGAGAGCAAGGGCGTGGCGCTCGATCAACTTAGCCTTGCCGAATTGCAGGCGATCGACGCCCGTATCGATGAGCGGGTCTTTGCCGCGCTCTCGGTTGAGGCGTCGGTCGCGGCGCGCGCCAGCTATGGCGGAACCGCGCCCGAGCAGGTAAGAGCGCGGGTGGCCGAGGCGCGCAAGGCGCTGGGTCTGGAGTCCTGATGCGCCGAACTGCCGCCTTGATCCTGATCGCTGCGCTTGCTGCTTGCGGGCAGAAGGCCGATCTCAAGCCGCTGGCCGGGCAGAGCCTCCCGGTCGCGCCCTATGGGCGTGAGGATCGGCCGACCGCCGAAGCGCTGACCCGCACCACCCCCCAAGCCGCGCCCGAACGCAGCGTGGAACTGCGAAAACGGTCCGAGGAACGCACCGACGATCCTTTTGACCTGCCGCCCGAAGAAGCCAAACCGGGCGCCTGAACTTCCGAGACCCTTTCATGGACCACTTTGAATTCAAGAACGGCGAACTCCACGCCGAAGATGTGCCGCTTAGCGTCATCGCTGCTGAGGTCGGAACCCCGGTCTATGTCTATTCGCGGGCTACCCTCGCGCGGCATGCCAAGGTGTTCCGCGATGCGCTGGTGGTCGCGCTGCCCAAGGTGCACGTGGCCTTCGCCATCAAGGCCAATCCCAACCTTGCCGTGCTGCGGGTGATGCAACGCGAAGGGCTCGGGGCTGATGTGGTCTCGGGCGGCGAACTGGCGCGCGCGCTGGCGGCGGGTATGCCGGCCGAGGACGTCGTCTTCTCGGGCGTTGGCAAGCAACGCCGCGAGATGGTGCAGGGCCTCGATGCCGGGATCGGCCAGTTCAACATCGAGAGCGAGGAAGAAGGGGTCGAGCTTGCCGCCGTGGCCGCCGCTCGCGGCCAGACCGCGCGCTGCGCGCTGCGCGTCAATCCCGATGTCGATGCCCGCACCCATGAAAAGATCTCGACCGGCAAGGCGGAGAACAAGTTCGGCGTGCCGATCGATCAGGCCGCAGCGATCTACACCCGGCTCGCCGCGCTGCCGGGGCTCGATATGCGCGGCATCGCCGTGCATATCGGCAGCCAACTAAACAGCCTCGAGCCGTTCGAGGAAGCCTTTGCCAAGGTAGGGGCGCTGATTGCCGAACTTCGAGCAGGTGGCCAATCCGTGACGCATGCCGATCTCGGCGGCGGGCTGGGCGTACCCTACAAGGCGGGTGAGGTGTTCCCCAGTCCTGAAGAATACGCGGCAATGGTCGCGCGGGTCACTGTCGATTGGGACGTTACCTTGATGTTCGAACCGGGCCGGGTGATTTGCGGCAATGCCGGGGTGCTCTTGACCGAGGTGATCCGGGTCAAGCGCAGCAGCAACAATACGCCGTTCGTGATCGTTGATGCAGCGATGAACGATCTGGCCCGCCCCGCGATGTACGGCGCATGGCACGATTTCGACGCAGTGAAGCCCGATGGTACGCGGATGAGCGCGCACATCGTCGGCCCTATTTGCGAGACCGGCGACACCTTTGCCATGGACCGGGCGATCGACGCGGTGGCTCCCGGCGATCTGGCGGTGTTTCGCAGCGCCGGGGCCTATGGCGCGACGATGGCATCATCCTACAACTCGCGCGGCTTTGTGGCCGAAGTGATGGTCGATGGCGACAGGTGGGCAGTGGTGGCCGACCGGATCGAGCCGGCCGCGATCAGCGCGGCAGAGCGCGTGCCGGACTGGCTGGACTGAGGCCGATGCACAGCCTCCCGCTCTTCCACCGCATTGCTGGCCAGCCGGTGATCGTGGTTGGTGAGGGCGAGGCAACCGCGGCCAAGGCGCGATTGGTCGAGCGGGCAGGCGGCGAAGTAGTCGGCTTTGCCGATGTCGATGCGCGGCTGGCCTTTGTCGCGCTGGACACGCCCGAACCCATCGTTGCCGACCTGCGGCTGCGCGGGGTGCTGGTCAACGTGGTCGACCGGCCTGAGCTGTGCGATTTCACCGTTCCGAGCCTGCTCGAACGCGGGCCGGTGCTGGTCGCGGTGGGGACGGGTGGGGTCTCGGCCGGACTGGCCAAGGCGCTGCGCCTGCGGCTGGAGGGGCTGCTACCCGATAGCCTTGGGCGGCTGGCGGAAGCGCTGGGCGCGGCCCGCACCGCGTTGCGCCTGCGCTGGCCCGAAACTGCTGACCGCCGCCGTGCGCTCGACGCGGCTTTGGCAGAGGCCGGAACACTCGATCCGCTGCGGGCCGATGAGACAGATGTGGCAAACTGGCTTGCCGGTGCACCCGATGGCGCGGCGGGGCGGCATGACTTTACCGTGGCCAGCGACGATCCCGACGATCTGACCCTGCGTCAGGCCCGCTGGCTGGGGACGGCCGATATTGTCGTCTACGAACCCGGGGTTGCTACGGCGATCCTCAACCGCGCCAGAGCCGATGCAACTCGGGTCAGGATCGATCGTGGACAAGCGGCACCCGATCACACAGGAACAGTTGTCACGATCAGAACAGAGTCAAACTTGCACCTTACCGGGGCTAAGTAAGACCTTCATTTGCGCCAGTGCGCAGGGCTTGGCCGGATCATCCTGCCAACATTCAGCGTTGACCAGCGCCACCCGGCGTCCGGCCCGGGTGACCTTGCCCATGGCAAAAGTTGGTTGCCGACTCGCCCCCCGCATGAATTCCACCGTGACATTGACCGGCTTTAGCTCCATCACCTCATCGCGCCGCTCCAGCTCGGCGCGCAAGGCAGCGATCGCTGCCATTTCCATTAACCCACTCAGCGCGCCGCCATGGAGAAAGCCGGGGCGGCCCATCGCGCGGTTGCGGGCCGGTAGAGTGAGCACCGGAGTGCCGTCTTCATCATGGTCGACGGTAATGCCCAGTGCTTCGGCATAGGGGGGCAAGGCGGCGCTCATTTATAGGCACCGTGGGTAGCCATGAAGGTGCCAGTAACATGGGCGACTGGATCGTTTGGATCGCCATCGTGGGCAATCCCGCGAATAAAAGCGATCCGGCGCGCCAGCTTGTAACACTCGCCGCGCCCGATTACTGTCTTCCCAGGCGTGGCGGCACGCATGTAGTCAACCCGCAGATCAAGCGTGGCATGCGGGATGAAGCGTTTGACCAGCGTCCAGACCGACATCGACGTGGCGTTGTCCATCAGGCTGATGATCGGGCCGGAGGCAAGTACCCCGGTCTCCGCCACGCCGACCAGTTCCTCGCGCCAGGGCAGGGCCAGCTCGACCCAGCCTTCGCCGTGCGCATGATAGCCCAGCTCCAGCCAGCCTCCGTGGCCGATCTTGCTGGTCATCTGGAAAACCGCTGCCGGATCGAACACCCAGTCAGCGGGAACATCGTGCAGGCTCTGAAATGGCGGCTTGGACATGGCTGCCGCTCTGCTAGTCGCAGGTCAGCATTACAATCTTTTAATTTCTCCTCAGGCGTGCCGCGCGCGATCCTTGCTGCGGGTGATCAAGCCCGGCAAGCCAAGGGGAAACGGCAATGCAACTGCCCAAGATTGATATTTCCAGTCTGCCCGATCTGGATCAGATTACCGGTGTCTTTGGTAGCCTTGCGCAGCAAGCCGGGGGCTGGTCCGACGACACGCTGATCGTGCTGATGGTTTTCGTTTACGAGATTACCAACCGCTAGTGGCGGTTCCACCGGCCATTGCCGCGCTGCGGAGCGATCGCGCTCCGCAGCGTTTAGCGCAGGACAGGCTGGGGCTGGCGCTCGCGAATTGGCGATCCAGCTGCGCACTGGACGAGTTGGAGTTACAGCTTGGCGGCTTCTCGGAGGGGGCGGATCTCAACGCGCTTCCTGCGCTTGCGATCCTCTTCGCCGCAGACGGTAACGCAGCGCAACGGTTGATCGCCCGGCTGGTTCGTCATTCGGCTGCCGCGCTGGCAGAGCACCAACTTGCGCATCTGCCGTTGCGGCACGGGTTAGACGATTTGGCGGCAACCTTGATTTTGGCGCGCAGTGGAACCGCGGCACTATCGCTGCAAGCGCTCGATGCGGCAGGACTGGCGCGGCGCCCACCGCAATCCTCGGCGGTTTTCCAGCCGGTGCAGTCGATTGCCCGGGTCATCAAGGGCATGGGTTCCGCGCGTTTGGTGCGCCGAACCACCAAGCGCTGTGCTGTCACACCGCTGGACCTTTGCAAAGGCATGGTGCTCCGCTTCGATGGCTCGCGCGAAACACTGCTAATTGACCGGATCGAAGGCCCCTTGCTGTTGCTGAAGCTGCAGCGCCAGGTCCCTGGATCGAAGGCTGCGGCGGAATACGATTTGGAGAGCGGTGCGCTCGTGCGGCAGGCCTCAGGCTCCGCGCGTGAGAGTCGCCTTGAACTGGCTACGGCCCTGCTTGGGCGAATGGGGCGCAGCGATGCTGTGCCAGCGCTTGCGGCAATGGCACGCGAACCGGGTAGCGCACAATTACGCTGGCACGCCCTGCGCGAATGTCTGGCGCTGGACAGTCGGACAGGATTTGCGGCCCTGTTGGGGATCGCAGCATCGCCCACCGATTCACTGGCAATCCCCGCACAGCAACTGCGCGATCGGTTGATTGCCAGTCATCCGCAATTCGCAAAGGCAATCCCTTGCCCCGCATAATTGCCAGCGACGATCTCCGCAGCGCCAGCCTGGCCGAGTGCTGCGATGAATTGGATGCCAGCGGGTTTGACCCGCGCGATGAAGGCAGCTTGCTCAACGCGGCGGGCTGGCTTGGACGCTTGGGCAACGACCGTGACTTTCTGGGCGATCTGCTGGTAGCCGAACTCGCGCAAAGGCACAGGGAGGAGGTGTTGGACAACGACTATTCGGCCCAAGTGGTGATGCTTAGGCCGCCGTCTGGTGACTATTTCATCCGGGCCAACATCTGGCCTTCCGCCGCCGAAACTGCCTTTCGCGCCAGTGGGGAAGGAACCTTCGCCTATGGCTTGGCCCATGACCACAACTTCGATTTCCTTACCCACGGCTATTTCGGTCCGGGATATTGGAGTGACTACTATGAGTATGATCATGCCGCAGTGACTGGATGGTGCGGCGAGGATGTGCCATCATTGCGCTTTATCGAGCGCTCGCGCCTCGCGCCCGGCAAGCTGATGCATTACCGGGCGCATTTGGATGTCCACGCTCAGCTACCTCCGGAAGCCTTGTCGGTCTCACTCAACATCATGCATTGCTGCCCAGCTTCGGGCTGGACCGACCAGTTCGCCTTCGATTTCGGTGGGCGCAGGATCGTGCGCCACCTTGGCGGGAGTGCAAGCGAGGCCTTCTTGCGGATTGCGGTTGCCAGCGGGAGCGGGGAAGGGCTGGATTTGGCTGAGCGGTTCGCCAAGCATCACCCCAGCGACCGGATGCGCCTTTGCGCCTGGACCGCTTTGGCGTCGGCTAGTGCAGACGCAGACACAGTGTGGGGCAGGGCGGAATGTTCGGGCAGCTTGCTAGTCGCTGAGGAAGCGAAGCGCCGACGCGGGACTGGAGCTACCCTTCGCTAGGTTCCCGCCAGCGCATCGATCGCCGCTTGCAGGATCACTGCGGCGGCGGCGGAATCGATCCGGTCCTTGCGCTTGGCCCGGCTCAGATCTTGTTCGATCAGCCCGCGCTCGGCGCTGGTGGTAGACCAGCGCTCATCCCACAGCAGGATCGGCAGGCCCAGCACGCCAAGGTTGCGGGCATAGGCCCGGCTCGATTGCGCGCGCGGCCCTTCGCTGCCGTCCATGTTCAGCGGCAGGCCGATCACCACACCGCTGATGCTGCGTTCGGTGATCAGCGCGGTGAGAGCGGCTTTATCCGCGCCAAACTTGCCGCGTTTGAGTGTGTTGCCCGGTGAGGCAAAGCGCCAGCCCGCGTCGCAAAAGGCCGTGCCGATCGTTTGCGTACCAAGATCAAGCCCAAGCAATGCGCCGCCATCGGGCAGGACATCGCGATACTCCAGCGCGGAGGTGGTGATCAGGGCTTCCACGCCGCCACCCGGCGCGCGAAGTCGGTGCGGACATTGGCCCAGAACAACGGCACATCATAAACGTGGTAGTTGTTACCCGGCAGCACATACGGCCCCATTTCGGGCCCATCGCCAATCGAGAGGAAACCGTCAGGGCGGCAGCTGGCAGCGGCAATGCCCGGCTTCACCGTGCCGCTTTCCAGCGTGGCGGTGGGCACCAGCGTGCCAATGTTGGCACTGGCCGAAGCGCTCCCGCCTAGCGTGCCGAGCAGCGGGTTGCCGCACAGAATTGGAGTACCCCCCGGCGACAACCCGTTGAGCGCCTTGCGCCGGGCATAGGCCGCGACGATCATCGAGGTATCGGCCGGCTCGCCAAAGCTGGACCAGCTGAGCACACAGCCTGCCTGATCGGCAGCGGTGCAAGCGGGCAGGCCCATCAGGGGCAGGTCGTGCGTGGTCGAAACCGGCCAGCCGACAACATAGGCTGCGGCGACCCGCTTCGCCAGGGGCTGCCCAGCAACCCGGTCTTTCAGCAGGTGCATCAAATGCAGTGCGCCCTGGCTGTGGCCCGCCAGCACGATCGGCTGGTCCTTGCCAACGCTCGCGAGGAAGTAATCGAACGCCTGCAGCACGTCGGCATAGGCCAAGTCGATGGCTTGCTGGCCTTCGCGCTGGTCGGTCAGGAAAGCGCCGAAGGCAGCCTGGCGATAGCGGGGTGCCCAGAGGTCCTGCGTCAGCGCAAAGGGACTGGCGAGTCCTTTGACGAACAGCTTGGCGTTGCGATTCGCCAGACTGTCGTCAAGCGGAGCATTCCACTTTGACCCAACCAGATAGGAGGTGGGGTGGATGAAGAACACCGCCGCCTTGACCGCGCCCGGCGCGGGCGGCGCGCCCGGCGGCACCCAGCGAACCGGGTCCGATGGCCCTAGACCCGGTCGCGAGATCCACATCGCCGGGTCTTCGTAGACGCTGTCCGCCAATGGCGCTTGCGGTTCGAACTTGGCTGACGGCACGAAGGCGGCGCGCGAAAGCTGTTCGGGATAGAAGGTCAGCGCCAGCCGCCCGCCCAGATAGAGCAGGACGCAAAAGGCGACGAGATAGAGGAACTTGCGCGCCATCAGCTGGGCGCCTCATGCCGTTCGCTCTGCCGTTCGAGCAGAATCTTGATCATCGCCACCATCGGATCAGCCAGCGCCAGACCGAGAATGCCGAACAGCGCACCCATCACCAACTGCGCCCCCAGCACCAGCGCCGGGGCCAGATCGACGGTCTTTTTGGCGACCATCGGCACAATGATGTTGCCGTCCACCGTTTGCACCACAATGTAAACGATGATGCAGTAGATCCCCATGTCGGTCCCGCCGGAGAAGCCGACCAGCACCATCAGCACGCCCGAAATCGGCGCGCCGATATTGGGCAGAAAGGCCAGCAGGCCGGTCAGGAGTCCCAGCAGCGCGGCCATCGGCACACCATAGAGCGCCAGCATGATCCAGGTGCCGACCCCTTCGACGAACATCCCCAGCAGCCGCCCGAACATCAGCATCCGCAGCGATTTTCCCATCCGTTCGGCAGTGCCTTCGAAGTATTCGCGGTCCTTGGTGGGGAGCAGCCAGGCAAAGCCGCGGCGATAGAGCTGCGGCTCAATTGCGATGTAGATGCCGAGCACCATGATCAGGAACAGCGTGGTCAGCCCGCCAAGCAGGCCGCCCACCGCGCTGGTCAGTTGGCCGACCCCGCCCAACGCCTTTTCAACCAGGCCCTGCACGTTCGAATAGTCGATCTCGACATTGTGCTGCTTGAGCCAGGCTAGCACGCGTAGCGCCTGGGCATTGATGATTTCAGGCAGCGCGGCAGCCTGGGCGGCGATCTGGCCACCCGCGAAATTGACTGTCCAGACGAGGAAAGCCAAGGTCAACAACAGGACGATGGCCACGCGCAGCCCGCGTCCGATCGGCAGGACCCGGCCCAGCAGCCGCGCTCCGCCATCGATCATCGCTGCGAAAACCAGCCCTGCGAAGATCACCAGCAGCGGCTGCGCCATGAACACGGTCAGCACAACCAGACCGGCCATGCCGATCCAGACGGCGGCCTTCTTCACCTCTCGGATCGTGGCGGGATCGCTGATATCGGTCGGCCCCGCCGATTGCGGTTCGCGGGCCGGTGCCTTGCTTAGACTGCGCGAGCGCGTGCGCTTCGGTTTTGGCGCGGCAGTCGCCATCGGTTATTTCCCCTGCGGCTTGATCGCCGGGCGCAGACTGCTCCACCCGCGATGGTCGCGCAAGGCCTTCCACCAGGTCAGCGGGTTCCAGCTTTCTTCGCCGTTCAAGCTGAAGGTCAGGAACTCGGCCCGTCCGCCGATATCGTGCAATGGCACCGGCCCGCCGATCCCGTTTTCAGCCAGCGAAAAGCGGCTGTCGGCCGAGTTGTCGCGGTTGTCGCCCATCAGGAACACGTGGCCAGCCGGAATGGTGATTTCTGCCATATCGTCGGCCTGCTGCATGACGCGGTCGATAATCAAATAGGTCGCGCCGTTGGGCATCGTCTCGCGGTAGGTCGGCAGCTCGTAAACCTCTTTGCCATTGGGCAACCGGGTGCGGAATTCGTCCAACCCTTCGTAGCAATAGTGATTGCGCTCGCAGCGCAGCGCATCGTCGGCGGGGATTTGCACTGCCGGCTCGACTTCCTGCGGCACCGGCTTGCCGTTGAGCCAGATCTGCCCGCGCACCAGCTTGATGCGGTCTCCGGGCAGCGCGACGACGCGCTTGATCAGATCTTCCTCGCGGTTGCGGGGGACGACGATGACGATATCGCCATATTCCGGGGTCGATCCCAGCACCCGCCAGTTGCCGCGTGGGAGCAAGTGGAATGAAACCGACGACCAGTTCCAGCCATAAGGATATTTGCTGACGATCAGCCGGTCCCCCACCAGCAGGTTGGGCATCATCGAGATCGAAGGGATGTAGAACGGCTTGGCCAGAAACGAGTGAAACGCCAGCACCGCGAGCAACATCCAGAACAGCCCGCGGATCTCGCCGAGCCAGTCGATCTTGTCCGCTTTGGTTTTGTCGTTCGGGCTTTGGCCGACCGTCGATTGCGGTGAGACTTCAACCGTTTCCGTACCAGAATTCACGTCATCACTCACAATTTGCGGGCCTCGATAATCACAAATGCCTGCGCCCATGGGTGGTCATCGGTGAGCGTCAGGTGAACCACGGCCTCATGCCCGTCTGGCGTGATTGCCGCAAGCCGTGCTGCGGCCCCGCCGGTGAGCGCCAGCGTCGGTGCACCCGACTTGGCGTTGACCACGCCGATATCCTTCATGAACACCCCGGCCTTGAATCCGGTGCCTACTGCTTTGCTGAAGGCCTCCTTGGCGGCAAAACGCTTCGCGTACGTCCCGGCGCGAGTATAGGGTCGCTTGGCTGCCTTGGCGCGTTCGATGTCGGTAAAGACGCGGTTCTCAAACCGCTCGCCAAACCGGTCGAGCGAGTTCTGGATGCGCTCGATGTTGCAGAGGTCCGATCCGATCGCGATGATCACGGCAGCCAGCCCTGAAGTAGCGCGAGGGTCAGCGGGGCGGCGATCACAATTACCAAAGCTAGACCAGCCGTTTTGCCGCTGCGCTGCGAGACCAGCACCGCGATCAAATGCACGCAGCCCAGTCCAACAAGCAAGCCAGCGCGGGTTGCAATATCGGCCAATGCAGGATCGCCAACCCAACCGAGTCCGAAAAATTGCATTGCTGCACTTCCAAGCGCCGTCATCAAAACAAGCGCGTTGGCGGCAAGGAGCACGCTGCGAATATTCACCGCGCCGCGTCCATCAATTGGCGCATCCGCACCACCGCGCTTTCCAGCCCGGTGAAGATCGCCTCGCCGATAAGGTAGTGGCCAATGTTGAGTTCGGCCAGTTGCGGAATCGCGGCGACAGGCTGGACGTTGTCGTAGGTCAACCCGTGCCCGGCGTGCGGTTCAATCCCGTTCTTGGCGGCGAGCGCGGCCATGTCGGTCAGACGTCTGAGTTCGTGGGCGCGGGCCTCACCGTCGGCATGGGCATATTCGCCGGCGTGCAGTTCGACCACTGGTGCGCGCAGGCGCAGCGCGGCTTCGATCTGACGTTCGTCCGGGGCGATGAACAAGCTGACGCGGATACCCGCATCGCTCAGCCGCGCGACCAGCGGCGCGAGGCGGTTGTGCTGCCCGGCGGCATCGAGCCCGCCTTCGGTCGTGCGCTCTTCGCGCCGTTCGGGGACGATACAGGCGGCGTGCGGCTTATGGCGCAGCGCGATCTCGAGCATTTCTTCGGTCGCGGCCATTTCGAGGTTAAGCGGTAAATTGGTCGCCGCCTGAATCCGCGCCAGATCCTCATCGCGGATATGGCGGCGGTCTTCGCGCAGGTGGGCGGTGATCCCGTCCCCGCCACAGCGCGCGACGATTTCTGCCGCGCGGACCGGGTCGGGATGATCGCCCCCGCGCGCGTTGCGGATGGTCGCGACGTGATCGATGTTGACGCCAAGGCGGAGACGCACAGGACTGTTCATAACTCGGTCACGGCTTGGCCCGGCTCCCCGGCTTGACCGCTTCGCTCGCCGCCAGCTCAGGCGGCAGTTCGTCTGGCGCATAGGTAGGGAAGTTGAGCGCGATCAGCGGGAAAAACGGCACGCCCAAATCGACCGACCCGGCTGAGCGATCAACCAGCGCGGCGGCAGCAATAACCTCGCCGCCAGCTTCTTCGATACATTTGATTGCCTCGCGCGATGACAGTCCGGTGGTGACGACGTCTTCCACCATCAGAACTTTCTCGCCCGGCTCCAGCTCGAAACCTCGGCGCAGTTCGAAAGTGCCGGTGGGGCGCTCCACAAACAACGCTTCGACCCCGAGCGCGCGGCCCATTTCGTGGCCAATGATCACCCCGCCCATCGCGGGCGAGACGACCTTGGCGATGTCTTTCCTGATCTCCCGCGGGATCGCGGCTGCGATCGCGGCAGCGAGCCGCGAGGCGCGCATCGGATCGGCGAGAACCCGCGCGCATTGCAAATAGTGCGCCGAGTGGCGACCGGATGAGAGCAGGAAATGCCCCTCGAGCAGCGCCTTGCTGGCGCGAAATTCGGCAAGCACCTCTTCTTCTTGCATCGGGATACCGTCCTTGGGGCAATGTCTAAAAATATCCCCTAGAGGTGCTTGAGGTGCCCCGCAAGCGCGCGTATAGGCCGCGCAGAATCCGACCCTTTGCAGGGCGAGCAGGGGCATCAAAGCAAGCTCGTCCAGCCAGGAAAGCGAAAGCGGAAACGACGATGAATCTCGGTCAAACGGCCCGTGCAGCGGGTAATGCAATGAAGGCAATCGGGCTGGTCATGGCGCTGGCGGTGCTGCCGCAAAGCGCGCTGGCGGCACCGGCGGCAGTTGCACCCGCAGCGCCGGCAGCAAGCGCAGCTGCGGTAACGGCCAGTCCGGCACCGGCTGCCCCGGTCGCACCGGTTGAAGCCGCTGCAGCGCCGGCAGCTGCCGCTTCCGCCGCCCCGGTGGTCATCCCCGACGAACCGCGCTTCAAGATCGCGCCCGGCGGTTACACCCCGATGAAGCCGACCGAAGGCAAGGGTATGCCGGTTGCGAAGGGCCTCGACGTTCAGGAGCAGTATTCGCCGATCGGTGATCACGCCCGTCCGCTTCACACTGCGCTGCTCTGGATTGCCGGAATTATCGCTGCATTCGTGCTGTTGCTGCTGCTCTACGTCATGGTGCGTTTCCGTGCCGGTGCTAACCCGGTTCCTTCCAAGACCAGCCACAACACCATGATCGAAGTGATCTGGACCCTGGTTCCCGTGCTGATCCTGGTGGGAATCGCGGTCCCGTCGATCGATCTGTTGGCCAAGCAATTCAAGCCGGCCCCGGCCAAGGCGCTGACGATCAAAGCGACCGGCAACCAGTGGTTCTGGACCTACACATATCCCGACAATGGCGGGTTCGAGGTGATCTCCAACATGCTGCCCAAGGAGGAAGCGCATAAGCGCGGTGAGCCCGATCAGCTGGCGGCGGATTTCCGGATGGTCGTCCCAGCCGGCGAACCGATCCGCTTGCAGGTGACCGCGGCCGACGTGATCCACGCCTTCGCTGTGCCTTCGCTGTGGTTCAAGCTCGATGCGGTCCCCGGTCGGATCAACGAGCACGTGCTCTTTGTGAAAGAACCGGGCGTCTACTACGGCCAGTGTTCAGAACTGTGCGGCGCGCGCCATGGTTATATGCCGATCGTGGTCGAAGCTCTGCCGCGTGACAAGTACAATGCCTGGGTGATGACCCAGTCCGGCGGCAAGCTGGATGGATTGCCCGAAGCTCCGGCCCCCGCTCCCGCACCGGCGGCCGCTGCAACACCCGCAGCTGCACCCGCCGCTGCTGCTCCTGCTGCCAGCGCCGCCGCCACCCCGGCTCCGGCCGCCTAAGCCCGCTCCAAGACAAGGTTCGAGATAGCCATGGCTACCACCGCAGACCACTTCCAGGCTCACGGCAGCGATCATCCCCACCATGATGCCGATCACAAGCCCGCCTTCTTCGCGCGTTGGTTCATGTCGACCAACCACAAGGACATCGGCACGCTCTATCTGATCTTCGCGATTTTCGCGGGGATCGTCGGTGGGGCTTTCTCGGGGCTGATGCGGCTAGAGCTGGCGCATCCGGGGATTCAGTATCTCGGTGAAATCGCCAAATGGTTCGGCACCGCCAACCCGACCATGGATCAGGCGCTCCACACATGGAACGTGCTGATCACTGCGCATGGCCTGATCATGGTGTTCTTCATGGTTATGCCGGCAATCATCGGGGGCTTTGGCAACTGGTTTGTGCCGCTGATGATCGGCGCGCCGGACATGGCCTTCCCGCGCATGAACAACATCTCGTTCTGGCTAACCGTGGCAGGTTTCGTGTCGCTGATGATCTCGGCCTTCGTGCCGGGCAACGGCGGTAACGGTTCAGGCGTGGGTTGGACGGTCTATGCCCCGCTTTCCACCCAGAACGCGGCCGCCAACCCTTCAACCGACTTCGCGATCTTTGCGCTCCACCTCGCGGGCGCGGCCTCGATCATGGGGGCGATCAACTTCATCACCACCATCTTCAACATGCGCGCGCCGGGGATGACCCTGCACAAGATGCCGCTGTTCGTGTGGTCGGTGCTGGTCACTGCCTTCCTGCTGCTGCTGGCGCTGCCGGTGCTCGCTGCCGCGATCACCATGCTGCTGACCGACCGCAACTTCGGCACCACCTTCTTCGATCCGGCTGGCGGCGGCGATCCGGTGCTCTACCAGCACCTGTTCTGGTTCTTCGGCCATCCCGAAGTCTACATCATGATCCTGCCGGGCTTCGGTATCATCAGCCAGGTGATCAGCACTTTCTCAAAGAAGCCCGTGTTCGGTTATCTTGGTATGGCCTATGCGATGGTCGCGATCGGCGTGGTCGGCTTCGTGGTGTGGGCGCACCACATGTACACCACCGGCATGTCGGTAAACACCAAGATGTACTTCACCGCCGCCACCATGGTGATTGCGGTCCCGACCGGGATCAAGATCTTCAGCTGGATTGCGACGATGTGGGGCGGCTCGATCGAGTTCAAGTCTCCCATGGTCTGGGCGATCGGCTTCATCTTCCTGTTCACCGTGGGCGGCGTGACCGGCGTCTACCTCGCCAATGGCGGGATCGATGATGTGGTGCACGATACCTACTTCGTGGTCGCGCACTTCCACTACGTACTCAGCCTTGGTGCGGTGACCGCGCTGTTCTGCGGGTTCTATTACTGGTTCCCGAAGATGAGCGGGCGGATGCACAGCGAGTTCCTCGCGCACCTGCACTTCTGGGTGTTCTTCATCGGCGTGAACACGATCTTCTTCCCTCAGCACTTCCTGGGGCTGGACGGCATGCCGCGCCGCATTCCGGATTACACCCCGGCCTATGAGTACTGGAACACGATCTCGAGCTATGGCTACCTGATCATGGCCGCCTCGATCGGGATCTGGTTCATCAACCTGATCTACGCCTACACTGCCGGCAAGCCTGCGCCTGACAATTACTGGGGCGAAGGTGCGACGACGCTGGAATGGACCCTGTCCAGCCCGCCGCCGTTCCACCAGTTCGAAACGCTGCCGGTGATCGACGACAAGGCGCGACACTAAACGCAGTGGCTTCGGCCCCGAAATGAAGCGCCCCAGCCGCAAGGCTGGGGCGTTTTCGTTTCAACCTGGCAACTTCCAAACCCAACGCCCGTTCGTGTCGAGCGAAGTCTAGACACCGAAACGCGGCGCATGGTGTCTCGACTTCGCTCGACACGAACGGGTAGGGTGAAGGAGAAGGAGAGGTCGCGATGCCAGAATTCCACTTGGTCGATACCGGCGAAGCCACCCTGCGCTGCGTAATCGAAGGTACCGGCCCGCTGGCATTGATGGTCCACGGCTTCCCCGAAAGCTGGTATTCGTGGCGGCACCAGCTAACCCCGTTGGCCGAAGCCGGGTTCACCGCCTGCGCCATCGACGTGCGCGGCTATGGCGGGTCGGACAAGCCGCCGCTGGTCGAGGACTACACGCTGCAAAAGATCGCCGGCGATTTGATCGGGCTGGGAGATGTGCTCTCGCCCGATCAGCCGTTCGTGCTGATCGGCCACGATTGGGGCGCGCCGATCGTATGGAACACTGCCTTCACCCGGCCCGACCGGATTCGCGCGGTGGCCGGGCTGTCGGTCCCGTTCAGCGGCGCGCCGCAGCGGCCGTTCGCCGAGGTGTTTCGCGAGCATTTTACGGCGCAAGGCCGGTTCTTTTACCAGGAATATTTCCAAGAACCCGGCGTGGCCGAGGCCGAGGCCGAGGCGGACCCGCGCGACTGGGTGCACCGGATGATGTATTCGATCAGCGGCGACGTGCCGCCGGGTGCCTATTGGGACAAGCCGCTCGGAGCGACCTTCCTGCAAGGGCTGCCCGATCCGAAACGCGTGCCGTGGTTGAGCGAGGTCGATCTCGATTACTACGAAGCCGAGTTCAAGGCATCGGGCTTTCGCGGCCCTTTGAACCGCTATCGCAATCATGAACGCGACTACGAATGGCTGAAGCCGATGCAAGGCAAGCAGCTGGAACAACCATGCCTGTTCATCGGTGGCACCCGCGATCCCGCGACCACGCTGTTCGGTGCCGTCGCTGACCCGGTGGCGATGATGCGAATGTTCGCGCCCAAGGTAGAGGGCCATGTGCTGGAAGGCGTCGGCCACTGGACCCAGCAGGAACGGCCGGAAGAGGTCAACGCGCTGCTAGTGGATTGGTTGAAACGACTTTGACCGATCTCTGGCTACTGGAGCGGATTTTCCGCGATGCTTGGCCAGCCTTGCAGGAGATTGAGCACGACGGCTGGCTCGCGAGATTGACCGGTGGCGATACCCGCCGACCAAACGCGATCAATCCGCTGGGCCCGAATGCTGGCGACGTCGTTGCAGCATGGAACCAATTGAGCCCGCATTATGTAGCTGCGGGCTTGCGACCGATCATCCGCGTTCCCGACTTTTGTGGCGAGGCCGACGCAAAACTCGCAGCCTCAGGCATGGTGAGCGAAGGCCGGACCCGGACTATTGCGACAGCCTTGTCTGGCCGAACCTTGCCGTCCGATCATGGCCTCAGCCTGGAAGCCGCGCCTTCGCGCGATTGGATCGCGGCGCGGGTCGGACCGGAGGGCGATCCGCCAACCGAAGCGCTCTTGGCGCGGCTGACCCTTCCAGCCGCATTCGCAACGATCCATCGCGGCGATAGGGTCGCCGCGCTGGGTTATGTCGTTTTCGATTCGGGATTTGCGATTGTCGAATCGATCCGGACCATGCCAACCCACCAGCGCCAAGGGCTGGGCATGATCTGCATGACTGCGTTGCTCGCCGCCGCGCAGCGGGCCGGTGCGCACACCGCCTGTCTGCAAGTCGACGCGGCCAACACCGCCGGTCTCGCGCTCTATGCCAAGCTGGGTTTTGACCAGCATCTTTACGACTATCACTATCGCGTCCCCGCTTGACGGGTTTCGCTTCAATCGCGTGCCCGACGCGCCTATAGGCGGCGCAGAATCGCATGACTGCTACCTCCGCCTCGACCCTGCCGCTCCCCGCCGACTGGCGCGATTTCCTGGCGCTGACCAAGCCGCGGGTGATGAGCCTGGTGATCTTCACCGGGCTATGCGGGCTGCTTGCGGCACCGGGCCATATCGATCCGGTGCTGGGTTTCACCGCGATCCTGTGCATCGCGCTGGGTGCGGGCGGATCGGCGGCGCTCAACATGTGGTGGGAAGCCGATCTCGACGCGAAGATGAAGCGCACTGCGGCGCGCCCGATCCCCGCAGGGCGTATGGACCGGACCTCTGCGCGCGATTTCGGCGCGGGGCTTGCGGCCGCGTCGGTGATGATCATGGGTGTTGCGGTCGGTTGGCTGGCGGCAGCAGTTCTGGCGATTTCGATCGTCTACTACGCGGTGATCTACACGATCTGGCTCAAACCGCGCACCCCGCAGAACATCGTGATTGGCGGCGGGGCTGGTGCCTTTCCGCCGATGATTGGCTGGATTGCGGTGACGGGCGAGATCACGCTGATGCCAATTCTGCTCTTCGCGATCATCTTCTTCTGGACCCCGCCGCATTTCTGGGCGCTCGCGCTGTTTGTCGAGACCGACTATGCCAAGGCCGGGATCCCGATGATGCCGGTGGTGGCGGGCCAGCATGCAACCCGGCGGCAGATCCTGATTTACGCGGTGCTGCTCCTCCCGATCAGCCTGGCGCCATTCTGGCTGGCCGGGGCAGGCCCGGTTTACGGCGCAGCGGCGCTGATCCTCTCGGGGCTGTTTCTCATCTTGAGTTTGCGCGTTGCAGTGTTCCGCGGCGGTGTAGCTGAAAGCGATATGCGCCCCGAAAAGCGCCTGTTCGGCTATTCGGTGTTCTATCTGTTCGTGCTGTTCGCGGCGCTGGTTGTTGATAGGTGGATGATCTCATGACTGATCCGATCGATTCCGAAGCCGAGCGCAAGCGCATCCTGAAGAGCCGCAATCTGGTGGTGGCGGCGCTGTTGGTGGGGATGGTTGTGCTGTTCTATTTTATCACTCTGGCGCGCGTGGGGGGCTAACAATGGACGCCGGTACTGCGCGCCGGAATACCCGGACCGGGCTTTACGCGCTGGGCTTTGCCTTGCTGATGCTCGGCATGGGCTATGCCGCCGTTCCGCTTTACGATCTGTTCTGCCGGGTTACCGGCTTTGGCGGCACGACGATGCGGATCAGCGAGGCGCAAGCCAGCGAGATCAAACTGACCGATCAGACCATCTCGGTGCGCTTCGATGCCAATGTCGATCGCGGCATGCCGTGGAAGTTTGCGCCTGAACAAACCACGCAAGAACTGCGGATCGGCCAGCGCAAGATGGCTTATTACCGCTCCGAGAATCGCAGCGATCAGCCGGTCACCGGGATCGCCAGCTTCAACGTGGAGCCGGAACTGGCCGGAAAGTACTTCACCAAGGTGCAGTGCTTCTGTTTCAACGAGCAGACGCTGCAGCCCGGGCAAGCGGTCGATATGCCGGTGATTTACTACGTCGATCCCGCCATCCTGACCGATCCCGAGACCAAGGACATCGAGCAGATCACACTCAGCTATACCTTCCACCGGGCAGCCTCGCAGCCAACTGCGGGAACTGCTTCAAAGCCTCTGGACCCCGCCAAGGCGGCGCGATAAGGGCAGTTCGGATTTCGGGGCCGCTCGGCCCGCATGCACTTCAACGGGGACCAGACAATGGCCGGCACCAAGAACCACGACTACCACATTCTTCCGCCCGACGTTGTGCCGCTGGTGACCACGATCGGCGCTTTGACGTTTACCTCGGGCATGGTGCTGTTCATGCACGATTTGCCGGGCGGCAAGATCGTGCCCTGGCTGGGTTTGGCGCTGCTGCTGGCGAGCATGTTCCAGTGGTTCACCAAAATCGTGAACGAAGCCCATGCCGGCGATCACACCCCGGTGGTGCAGCTGCACCAGCGTTATGGGATGATCCTGTTCATCGCCTCGGAAGTGATGTTTTTTGTCGGCTGGTTCTGGGCCTTTTTCGACTTCTCGCTGTTCCCGTCGGAATTGTCCGAGGCAGTCGCGGGGCAGTGGCCGCCCAAGGCGGTGGAGGAAGTGCTCAATGCCTTCGATCTGCCCCTGCTCAATACGCTGATCCTGCTCTGCTCTGGCACCACGGTCACCTGGGCGCACCATTCGCTGATCCACGGCGATCGCGATGGGCTGAAGAAGGGTCTCTGGGCCACGATCGCGCTGGGCCTGCTGTTCACCTGCATCCAGGCCTACGAATATTCGGTCGCGCCGTTCCCCTTTGGTGAGAACACCTATGGCAGCGCCTTCTACATGGCGACCGGCTTCCACGGCTTCCACGTGATCATCGGCACGATCATGCTGATCGTCTGCCTGGTCCGCGCTTACAAGGGGCACTTCACGCCGCGCCAGCACTTCGGTTTCGAAGCGGCGGCGTGGTACTGGCACTTCGTTGACGTGGTCTGGCTGTTCCTGTTCGTCGCGGTCTACGTCTGGGGCGGCTGGGGTTACCCGACACACTGATGCCCGACGACAGTTCCACTTCGAAAGGGCAGCCGGGACTCGTTCCGGCTGCCCTTTTCGGTCTTTGCCCCAAGTGCGGCGGACGGACACTGTTTGACGGTCTGGCCACGTTCGCACCGAAGTGTCGCGCCTGCGGGCTGGACTATGGCCAGTTCAACGTGGGTGATGGCCCGGCGGCATTCCTGACGCTGATCATCGGGGCATTGATCACCGGGCTGGCATTGACGCTGGAATTGACCGTCCAGCCGCCGTTCTGGGTGCACGTGGTCTTGTGGGTGCCGATCACCGCCACGGCGGTGGTCTGGGGCCTGCGCGCTGGCAAGGCCGCGCTGCTCGCCGCCGAGTACCAACGTCAGGCGCGCGAGGCGACCGGCGACGACCTGCGCAAGGACTGAGCGATGCTGCGCCGCGTGCCCGTGCTGTCGACCGTGATCGTGCTCGCCGCAGTGGCGGTGATGGTGCGGCTGGGGTTCTGGCAGCTTGAGCGGATGCATCAGAAGGAAGCGCTGCTGGCGCGGTATTCAGCGGCCGCAACAATAAGCGCAGATGTCGCATGGCCTCAAAATCCGATGGATGGGGCCGCCGCGCTATATCGGCACTCCACGATCACGTGCCTTGACCCGACGGGAGACGCGCCCAGAGCGGGTACCAGCGCCATTGGCGAGAAGGGCTGGGCCCATATCTACATTTGCAAACTTGCGGATGGCGGCGCGGCTGAAGTCGCGCTTGGCTGGTCGAAAGATCCTCAACTGCGGACTTGGAGTGGCGGCGTGGTGCGGGGTGTTATCGGTCCCGGACTTCGGCTGGTTGCCGAATCTCCGCCAGCCGGTCTTGACCCACTGGCGCGGCCCGAACCCGGTTCGGTCCCCAACAACCACTTGTCCTACGCGGTCCAGTGGTTCCTCTTCGCGCTCACCGCGCTGGTGATCTATGCGCTGGCGCTGCGCAAGCGGCTTGCCGCTGCTGGCGGTGAGGGCTAACGGCGCGTCGCAATGGACTACATCTCAACCCGCGGCAGCGCTCCGGTGCTCGATTTCGAAGGCGCGACGCTGGCTGGCCTCGCCAGCGACGGTGGGCTCTATGTGCCGAGCGAATGGCCGAGGTTCACCGAAGCGGAGATCGCTACGCTCGCGGGGGTGCCCTATGCCAAGCTGGCGGCGCAGATTATGCAGCCGTTCGTCGGCGACAGCCTAAGCCCCGAGCGGCTGCTTGAATTGACTACGCAGGCCTATGGCCGTTTCGCGCACAGTGCCGTCACCCCGCTCAAGCAGCTCGATGAACAGCATTGGCTGCTTGAGCTGTTCCACGGCCCGACGCTGGCCTTCAAGGATGTTGCACTGCAACTGCTTGGACTGTTGTTCGAAGAGTTTCTCGGCCGCGGCGGCGATCCGCTGACGATCGTTGGCGCGACTTCCGGCGATACTGGTTCCGCCGCCATCGATGCGGTGGCGGGCCGCGAACGCGTCGATATCTTCATGCTGCATCCCAAAGGGCGCGTATCGGACGTTCAGCGTCGGCAGATGACCACAGTGCTCGCGCCCAACGTCCACAACATCGCGATCGAAGGCTCGTTCGACGATGCCCAGGCGATGGTGAAGCGGATGTTCAATGACACCGAAATGACCGGGCGCTTCGCGATCGGCGCGGTCAATTCGATCAATTGGGCGCGGCTGATGGCGCAGGTGGTCTACTATTTCGCCGCCGCGCTCCAGCTTGGCGCGCCGCACCGCAAGGTCGCCTTCGCGGTGCCGACCGGGAACTTCGGTGATGTTTTTGCGGGCTATGTCGCCGCGCAAATGGGGCTGCCAATCGAGCGGCTGATCGTCGCCACCAACGTCAACGATATCCTCCACCGCGCGCTTTCATCTGGCGATTATTCGCAAGGGACGGTCACGCCGACTGCTGCCCCCTCGATGGATATCCAGATCTCGAGCAACTTTGAACGGCTGCTGTTCGATTTGAACGGGCGCAATGGCGCGGCTCTGGCGGCGCAGATGGCTGGATTCGAAGCGACCAAGGCGATGCAGCTGACCAATGCCCAGCGCGAGGGTGCGGCCAAGCTGTTCTCCTCGGCCCGGGCTGATGCGGATGAAATGGCCCGGGCGATCCGCTGGGCCTGGGAAAGCACTGGCGAATTGCTCGATCCGCACACGGCGATTGGGCTCCATGCTGCGCGGGTCGCGGATTTGCCGCGTGACATTCCGGTCGTGACACTGGCTACGGCCCACCCGGCCAAGTTCCGCGACGCGGTCGAACGGGCCACGGGTCACCGTCCGAGCTTGCCCAGCCGGATTGGTGACTTGTTCCA
>CAZVMC010000019.1:0-28290 GCA_964628635.1 uncultured Novosphingobium sp.
GCTTGCCCGAGCGGGTCTGGAGCATCCACAGCTTGCCGCGTTCCACCGTGAATTCGATGTCCTGCATGTCGCGGTAGTGCTTTTCCAGCAGCTCGAACACCGCGGCCAGCTCGGCATAGGCCGCGGGCATCGCCTCTTCCATGGAAAGCGGCTTGGCCCCGGCGCGTTCGCGGCTGGCCTTGGTCAGGTACTGCGGGGTGCGGATCCCGGCGACCACGTCCTCGCCCTGGGCGTTGACCAGCCATTCGCCGTAGTAGGCCTTCTCGCCGGTCGCTGGATCGCGGGTGAAGGCGACGCCGGTGGCGCTGGTATCGCCCATGTTGCCGAAGACCATCGCCTGGACGTTGACCGCGGTGCCCCAGTCGCCCGGGATATCGTTGAGGCGGCGATAGACCTTGGCGCGGTCCGAATCCCACGAATCGAACACCGCCCTGATCGCGCCCCACAGCTGTTCGGTCGGGTCCTGAGGGAAGCTCTCCCCAAGCTGGTCCTGGACGATATCGAGATATTCGGCCACCAGCGCCTGCCAGTGTTCAGCCTCCATCTCGACATCGGCGTAGAAGCCGTTGTCTTCCTTGGCGATCTCCAGCGCGTCCTCGAACAGGTGGTGATCGATGCCCAGCACCACGTCGGAATACATCTGGATGAAGCGGCGGTAGGAATCCCAGGCGAACCTGGCGTCACCCGAACTTGCCGCCAGTCCTTCGACTGTGACGTCGTTGAGCCCGAGGTTGAGCACGGTGTCCATCATCCCCGGCATCGAGACCCGCGCGCCTGAGCGGACCGAGACCAGCAGCGGGTCGGCCGGGTCGCCGAACTTCTTGCCGACGGCATTCTCGATGTGGTTCAGCGCGGCGGCGACTTCGGCCTGGACCGCGGCGGAGAAGTCCCCGCCCTCGGCGAGGTAGCGAACGCATTCTTCGGTGGTGATGGTGAAACCCGGCGGGACCGGCAGGCCGATCGAGGCCATTTCCGCAAGGTTCGCGCCCTTGCCGCCGACCACCGTCTTGTCGCGGCTGCGCGGGTCGTCGCTGGTTGTTCCGCCACCGAATGCGAATACGTATGCAGTCATGGAATTCTGCCGATTACCAGGAACCGACGATTCGCTGCCGGTGTGCCCCGGCCCCTAGCCACGATTGTGCAGCGCAGCAAGACCGGCGCGGCAATTCGGCACAGGTCGGTTGGCGGGGTGGACCGGACCGTGGACCGCTTGGACCACTGTCCAGGGCGAGAAAAATCAGCCCTCGATCTTCGAGAAATCGGCGACGCCGTGGACCGCGTCGCGGAAGCGCGCCAGCAGGGCGAGACGGTATTGGCGCTTGGCGGGATCGGCATCGTTGACGGTCACCTCGTCGAAGAACGCATCGATTGGTGCGCGCAGCGTGGCGAGCGCGGCCATGGCCCCGGCGAAGTCCTCCGCCGCCACCGCCGCTTCCGCCTGAGGCCCAGCCAAGGCCAGCGCATCGATCAGCGCCTTTTCCGCAGGTTCGGGGGTGTAGGAAAGTTGTTTTTGAAGCCCCTCCCGCTCGCGGGAGGGGGATGGGGAGGGCCTGTCACCCTCGACCGCAGCCGCAACAGGCCCTCCCCCGACCCCTCCCGCAGGCGGGAGGGGAGAAGCAAAGCCTTCCTTCTTGAGGATATTCGCCGCACGCTTGTAGCCCGCGAGCAGGTTGGCCCCGTCCTCGGTCCCGACAAAGGCCTGCAGCGCATGGACCCGCGCGAGCAGCCGGACCAGATCGTCCTCGCCACCGAGCGCGAACACCGCGTCGATCAGGTCGTGGCGAACCCCGGCTTCGCGTTGCTGGACTTTGAGGCGGTCGGCGAAGAAGTCCGGAAGATCGTTGATACCCTCCGCGAGCGAATCGTGGATCGCCTGAATCCAACGGAAGATGGCACCGAACTGGGTCCCAAAGTGGATTTTCCCAGTTCCGTTTTCCTGGATCCGCCAAACTGCCTCACCTTCGAACATGAAAGGTCGGTCAGAGTTTGCGGCCTCAAACCATTCACTGGCTTCGGACGTTGATTGGCCAGTGCGCGTCAGTTCGCCAATGGCAATGTGCTTAGTCAAAAGCTTCGCGACAGGCTCAATCGCAGCGTTCAAGCTCAACCTAATCGCATTCGCGTCAAGGATGCGCAAAATCCCTAATGCTGCTCGCCGAAGTGCAAACGGGTCCTTCGACCCAGTAGGCTTCTCGGAAATTGCGAAGAAGCTCGCAAGCGTATCCAGCTTGTCCGCCAACGACACCGCCACCGTCACTGGCGCGGTCGGCACTTCGTCGCCCTGCCCGACCGGCTTGTAGTGATCGCGGATCGCATCGGCGACGGCATCGGGCAGGCCCTCGGCGCGGGCGTAGTAGCCGCCCATCAGGCCTTGCAGCTCGGGGAACTCGCCAACCATTTCGGTGACGAGGTCGGCCTTGCACAGGCGCGCGGCCTGTTCGGCGAGGTTGGCTAGCGCCGCGACATCCTCCCCTTCAGGGGAGGGGGACCGCCCGCGACGCGGGGGGTGGAGAGGCTCGCGCGGGTACTCCTGAGCTTGCTTGGCACCCGGCATCTGGTCGGCGTTGGCGTTTGCACGTGAGCTTGGGAGTACTTGCGCGAGCCCCTCCCCCACTGCGTGGGTCCCCTCCCCTGAAGGGGAGGATGGGCGCACGATCCCCTCTTCAACCAACCACCGCGCCAACTTGGCCACCCGCTCGACCTTGTCGGCAACAGTACCCAGCTTTTCGTGGAAGGTAATCCGCTCCAGCTTCTTCGCCTGATCCGCCAGCGAAACCTTGCGGTCCTGCTCCCAGAAAAACCGCGCATCGCTGAGCCGCGCGGCGAGGACTTTTTCGTTGCCCGCCACAATCGCCGCGCCGCCATCGAGCGGGGTGACGTTGGCCACGCAGGCAAACACCGGCGCGAGATCGCCGCCGGCATCGCGGGCCATGAAGTACTTCTGGTTGAGCCGCGCGGTGAGCTGGATCACTTCGGGCGGCACCGCAAGGAAGGCTTCATCGAAGCCGCCGACCAGCGGCACTGGCCATTCCGTGAGCCCGGCGTTTTCGATCACCAGCCCTTCATCGGCGATCACTTCCAGCCCCATCGCCTCAAACTGTTGGGCAACGCCGCTGCGGATCAGGTCCTGGCGCTCGGTGTGATCGACGATCACGTGGCAGGCGCGGAGCTTTTCCTGATAGTCGTTGGCTGAGCCGATGGTGATCTCGCCGGGGCAGTGAAAGCGGTGGCCCTTGGTGGCAAAGCCCGACCGGATGTCGCCGACGGTGCACTCAACCAGTTCCTCACCCAGCAGCGCGACAATCCCCGAGAGCGGCCGCACCCAGCGCAGGCTTTCGGTGCTGAGCGAGGCTGCGCCCCAGCGCTGCGATTTGGGCCAGGGGAACGCGCGGACGATCGCCGGGATCGCCTCGGCGAGGACCTCGGCGGTGGCGCGGCCGGGCTTTTCGGTGACCGCGAAGAGCACCCCGTCGCGCTCGGTCAGCTGCTCCTGCGTCAGCCCCGTCTTGCGCAGGAAGCCCTCCAGCGCTTGCGGCGGCGCGCCGACTTTCGGGCCTTTCAGCTCTTCGCTGACCGCTGCGGTGGCCAGCGGCAAATCGTGCGCGATCAAGGCCAAACGGCGCGGGGTCGACCAGACGGTGATCTCGCCCAGCGAAACCCCGGCGGCGTCCATTTCCTTGCGAAACAGCTTTTCCAAATCGGCGCGCGCGCCGGCCTGCATCCGTGCGGGGATTTCTTCAGAGCGGAGTTCAAGGAGGAAGTCAGTCACAACGTACCGCCCGGAATTAAATGGGGACAGTCCCTATTTAAAATACTCAACGTTTTCACCGCGCAGGCCGCCGTGCGATCTAAATAGGGACTGTCCCCATTTAAACTCCGACGCCCGCTCATACCGACCACCCCGGGAACTTCGTTTCCCATTCCGCCTTGTTCTTCTCGATCCACGCCGCGCACGACCCCTTGGCGAGATCGCGCACCCGGCCGATGAAGCTCGCGCGTTCCTGCACCGAGATCACGCCGCGCGCTTGCAGCAGGTTGAACAGGTGGCTGGCCTCGATCGCCTGCTCATAGGCGGCAATCGGCACTTCTGCCTCCAACGAGCGCTGGCACTCCGCCTCGGCGCGCTTGAAGCCTTCGAACAGCGTTTCGGTGTCGGCCACCTCGAAGTTCCACTTCGACATCTCGCGCTCGTTTTCGAGGAAGACATCGCCGTAAGTCACGCCCGCATCGTTGAACGCGAGGTCATAGACGCTGTCGACACCTTGGATGTACATCGCCAAGCGTTCCAGTCCGTAGGTCAGCTCGCCCGAAACCGGCTTGCAATCGAACCCGCCCATCTGCTGAAAATAGGTGAACTGGCTCACCTCCATCCCGTCGCACCAGACTTCCCAGCCCAGCCCCCAGGCGCCCAAAGTGGGGCTTTCCCAGTCATCCTCGACAAAGCGCATGTCGTGGAGCAACGGATCGATCCCGATCGCGAACAGGCTCTCGAGATAGAGCTCTTGCAGGTTCGGCGGGTTGGGCTTCAGGATCACCTGATACTGGTAATAGTGCTGCAGCCGGTTGGGATTTTCGCCGTAGCGGCCATCGGTCGGCCGGCGGCTGGGCTGGACGAAAGCGGCGTTCCACGGCTCTGGCCCCAGCGCGCGAAGGGTAGTCGCCGGGTGAAAGGTCCCCGCCCCCATCCGCATGTCATAGGGCTGCAGGATCACGCAGCCCTGCTGGCTCCAGTAGCTGTGGAGCCGGAGGATCATCTCTTGAAATGCGAGCGGTTGAGCCATGGCACGGGCCTTTGGCTGATGGCCCCTTGGCGGTCAAGAGATGGCACCGCCGCGATAATCGTCCATCGACGGACGCGAATGCTGTGCTATTCGCGCGACATGACCAAACTGTTCAAATCACTCGCCGCGTTGCTGCTTTTGTTCACTGGCCCGGTGGCCGCCCAGCAGACTCATGCGCCCACGCTTGTGACAGTCCCGAACCCAGGACCGGTGCTCAAGCCCGCGCTGTGGCAAGTGGCGGATAGTGATACCACGATCTATCTCTTCGGCACGATCCACGCGCTGCCATCCGGCCTCAACTGGCTGCAAGGACCGGTAGCTGCCGCGCTGGACAGTTCGGACGAGCTGGTCACCGAAATCCCCGAGCCCAAGCCCGAAGACATTCAGGCGCTGGTGCTGCGCAATGCCATGCTCCCGGCCGGGCAGAGCCTGACCACCCTGCTCACCCCCGATGAGCACAAGGCGACCACCGCCGCGCTCAATGGGCTTGGCTTGCCCGCGCCGGTGTTTGAGCGGTTCAAGCCGTGGTACGTGGCGCTGCTGCTCACCACAATGCCGCTGCAGCAACAGGGCTATGCGGTCGAGAACGGCGTCGAAGGCGCGCTGATTGCCCGGGCCAAGGCGGCGGGCAAGCCGCACCTGGCGCTGGAGACGCTCGAGTTCCAGCTCGGCATCTTCAACAACCAGTCGATCGCCGACCAGCGCGCCTTCCTGATGGAAGCTGTGAACGGCCAGGCCGAAATGAAGACCCAGCTTGAACAGATGGTGCGCGAGTGGGGCGAAGGGCATGCCACCACGCTGGCTGCGCTGCTCAACGATGAAGCGGGCGATCCCGCCGCGCGCGAGGCGATCTTCGTCGGCCGCAACCGCAATTGGACGCAGTGGCTGAAGGACCGGCTGGCGCGGCCCGGCAAGTCCTTCGTTGCGGTTGGTGCCGGGCACCTGGCGGGTAAAGACAGCGTGATCGAGATGCTCGAGGCGCAAGGTCTGAAGGTTGAACGCCTGCAATGATCCGCCTGCTGGCTGCCGGATTGCTGGTGCTGCTCGCCGCCTGCTCGCCTGCGCCGCCGCTGCCGCCAGCGAAGCCCGCGCTGTGGGAAGTGACTGGACCCAACGGAGAGCGGGGCTGGTTGTTCGGCACTATTCACGCGCTGCCAGCGCCGGTTGAGTGGCACGGGCCGAAGCTGGATGCGGCACTCAAGCAGGCTGACCGTCTGGTGGTCGAGGTGGCGGCGCTCGACGATCCTGCCAAGATCAGTAAAGTGCTGGCCGACCTGGCCGGAACCCCAGCGCAGATTTATCCGCCACTGAACAAACGCGTCGAACCGCAGTATATCGCGCCATTGGAGGCGTTGCTGCGCAAAGCGGACATGACCGACCGCTTCGCCAAGGTTGAGACCTGGGCAGTCGCCCTCGCGCTGGCCAATGCGGCCAGCCCCGAACAGAATTCGAAATATGGTGTCGACCGGTCGCTACTGGCGGAATGGGGCAAGCGCCCGATCGTCGAGCTCGAAGGCGTGGAACCGCAATTGCGGATCTTCGATGCCCTGCCCGCGGCTGAGCAGCAGGATCTACTCGAAGCGACCATAACCGAGGCGAACGCGGCCAATCGTACAACCGATCTCGCCAAAGCCTGGGGCAGCGGCGATCTGGCGACAATCGAGACGGAAACGAGCCGCGGGCTTTTGGCGGATCCGGAACTGCGCGCAGCCCTGCTGGTGGGCCGCAATCGGGCCTGGGCGGAAAAGATCGCCTCCTTGCTCAAAACCGATGCTCGGCCGCTAATCGCCGTCGGCACCGCGCATCTGGTTGGCCCTGATGGCCTGCCGACCTTACTGGCAGCGCAAGGCTTCACGGTGACGCGGGTGCAATAGCGCACAACCCTTGCATTTCCGCCGCAAGCCGCTAATGGCGCGCGCTTCCCCGTTATCGGTCATCCCTGGAGGCGTGGCGGGCGAAGTGTGTATATCTGCAAATCGAAAGGCTTGAGTTATGAGCGATACGCTTACCCTGCCGGCCGAGACGCGCGAACGGGCTGGCAAGGGAGCCTCCCGTGCACTGCGTCGCGAAGGCCGCGTCCCCGCCGTCGTCTATGGCGGCAACGAAGAACCGCTGTCGATCCACGTCGAAGCGAAGGAACTGGTCCGCCAGCTTGGCACCGGCCACTTCCTCAACTCGGTGGTAGAGATCGAAGTCGGCGGCAAGAAAGTGCGGACGCTGCCCAAGGACGTTGCCTTCCACCCCGTCACCGATCGCCCGCTCCACGTCGACTTCCTGCGCCTGTCGAAGGACGCCAAGGTCCACGTTGAAGTGCCGGTGATGTTTATCAACGAAGCAGCCTCGCCGGGCCTGAAGCGCGGCGGCGTGCTCAACATCGTGCGGCACGAGCTGGAACTGGTCTGCGAAGCGGACAAGATCCCCGATGATATCGCGATCGACGTGACCGGGCTGGATGTGGGCGATTCGATTCACATCAGCCACGTGACGCTGCCGGCCGGTTCGGTCAGCGCGATCACCGATCGTGACTTTACCATTGCCACCATCGTTGCCCCTTCGGGCCTGCGCAGCGAAGAAGGCGATAACAGCAAGACCGAAAGCGCCGAATAAGCGCTTCTGGTCAGCGTTGTTGTTGACCGGGGCGGCTCAGCTGCCCCATCACAGGCCGGGCCGCAGCGATGCGGCCCGGCTTTTGATTGGTGGTGGCTGCGAAGAGGGATCGTGCATGAACAAGATGGCACTTCAAATTGGTGTAGCGCTTTTGACAATTGCCACCCCGGCGACAGCAGCCGATCAGCCGCCGGCGGGTGATTTCGAATGCATGGCGAACCTGATGGGCGTCCGCGCTGGCGCAAAGAAGATGTCCGAGGACGCAGCATTGGCGCAGGACAAGCGCGATCGGGCAAAGGAATTGCTCGCTGATGCCGACGAAGCCCTGGCCTACTATCTCGGCCGGATTTCGCTCCTGCCCGCAGATGCAACTGTTCAAGAGCGCGCGAAGGCCGCCTTTGACCGACTGTTTGCGACGCCAAACAAGGACCGGGCTGCTGAATCCATTGCCTGCATTGTTGGCGCGACCGAGGCCCGTGCAGTTGTGGTTCGCCGATTCAAGCTGACTGACTGAACCTTGCCGAATGCAACTGTGGGTAGGCCTTGGTAATCCCGGACCGGGATATGCGCTGCACCGGCACAACGTCGGATTCATGGCGCTGGATGCCATTGCCGAAGTCCAGGGGTTCGGACCCGAGCAGAAGAAGTTCAAAGGCTGGCTGCGCGAAGGGCGGATTGGCAGTTCAAAGGTGCTGCTGCTCAAACCCGCAACTTTCATGAATGAGAGCGGACGCGCGGTGGGTGAGGCGCTGCGGTTCTACAAGCTGGGCGTAGAAGCGCTGACAGTGTTTCATGACGAGCTCGATCTTGCCCCGTTCAAGGTCAAAGTGCGGATGGGGGGCGGTTTGGCCGGGCACAACGGGCTGCGCTCGATCGACCAACACCTCGGGTCAGACCCTGCGACCGGGCTCAGAGCAGGCTTTCGCCGGGTGCGGATCGGGATTGGCCATCCCGGCCACAAGGACCGTGTGACGGGCCATGTGCTAGGCAACTATGCCAAGGCGGAAATGGACTCGCTCGCCGACATGCTCGGCGCGATTGCCGCCGAGGCGGAATGGCTGGCCAAGGGCGAGAATGAGCGCTTCATGAGCGATCTGGCGCTGCGACTGGCGGATTGAGCTCATGTCGCGCGCGGGCGAACCCATTGTTATTCGCCGACGTTGGTGGGCAAATCTGCTTGTGGTGATCCTTTTGCCGGTCTTCTCAGCTGTCTCATTCTTCGCGATCGCCGGTTTGCCTCTGGCATTGTCGAAGGGCCAATGGGGCGCGGCTGCAATCCTTCCAATGGTCGCATTCGTTTTCAGCTTGGGCGTGATGATCGCTCTCAACAGCTTGCTGTTCTACCGCGTTGTAGTGGACCATGATGGAGTGCAGATCGTTGGCAACCTGTGGTCACACAACTTGCTTTGGTCAGAGATCGAAACCATCCGACCCCGAAGCAATTACCGCGTGCCGGGCTATCACGTTGAAATTCAGGTTGATGGATCAAACAATCCGCGCCGCCATTGGTGCAATTTCTGGCTGGCTGGCTACTTTATCCACCCGCTAATGGAGCGTGGCGGCAAGGATTTGACGCGCTACTTGAACCGCAAGCGAGCCGAGTGGCGCCGCCGCAACGGAGTCTGATTTTGTGCAGCGCATTCTCGTCATCGGCTCCCCCGGTGCGGGCAAGAGTACCCTCGCCCGTGCGCTTGCCGCGCGGACCGGGCTGCCGCTCTACAACCTCGACAAAATGCACTGGCTGCCCGGATGGGTTGAGCGTGACCGGGCCGAGGGGCTGGAGGAACTGCGCGGTGTGCTGGCGCAAGACCGCTGGATCATCGACGGAAACTATGGCTCAAGTCTGCCCGAACGCCTGACCCGCGCAGACACTGTGGTGTGGCTCGATTATCCGACCCACCTTTGCCTCGCCCGCGTATTCAAGCGCTGGTGGCAATACCGCGGCCAAACCCGCCCGGACATGACCGAGGGTTGCCCAGAGAACCTCAATCTCGAATTTCTGCTTTATGTGCTGATGTTTCGCACGAACTGGCAGGCGCGCAATGCGGGCGCGATGGCGCGGTTTGGCGGAAAGGTGCTGCGGTTTTCAAGCACTGCTCAGACGCAGGCTTGGCTGGATCGCCTGCCGTCGGTCTAAAGCGCCAGCGAGGCCAGCCCCAGGAATACCCCCATGCTCGCGATATCGCTCGCGGTGGTCAGGAAGATGCTCGATGCAGTCGCGGGATCGGCCCCGAACCGCTTGAGCGTCAGCGGGATCAGCGCCCCGGCAATGCCGCTGACGGTGCAAGCCGCCGTCATCGATACGAGCACGACCAGCCCGAAATGCAGCGGATTGGCCTGCCCCTGCATCATGGCGTAAACGAACATGCCAGCTCCAGCAGTCAGCCCCACCAGCAGACCGTTGAACAGGCCGAGGGTGGCCTCCTTCACAATCAACCCGCGCTGGTTCTCGGGCGTTACATCGCCCAGCGTCATCCCGCGCAGCGTTACCGCGAGCGCCTGACAACCGGTGTTGCCGGTTTGCCCGGCCATCACCGGCAGGAACACCGCCAGTATCACCAGGCGGCTGAGCGTATCCTCGAAATAGCCGACGACGGCGGCTGCCAGGAATGCCGTGAGCAGGTTGATCTGCAGCCAGGGGTGGCGCAGCTTCAGGCTGGTACCCACCGGGGTGGCGAAGCGTTCTTCCTTGTCGACCCCGACCATCGCCCCGGACTGCGCCGAAATTTCGATCGCGCGGTTGGCAAACAGATCCGGCCCGCGGACAAGGCCGACAAGTACACCGGCACCGTCGACTACCGGATAGACCGGGAAATGCTTGTACAGCGCTTGCTTAAGGGCATCTTCCAGCTTGGTATCGCGTTCCAGCGCAAAGACGTCTTTCAGCATGATTGCATCGAGCCGGTCGGTCTTCTTCGCCAGCAGCATCTCGCGCATCACGACCAGCCCCAGCAGCTTCCCGGCCGGATCGACCACGTAAAGGTAGGTGATGAAGGCGGTGCGGACCTGCTCGCGCAGTGCCTTGATCGCTTCGGCCACGGTGGTTTCAGGCGCGAACACGCCCACGGGTGGAGCCATGAGGTCCGCCAGCGTGCCGGTTGGGGAACCCTTTGGCGGCTCTGTTTGCGCTTGATTCATAACCACCCCCAGATTGCGAAGCCTAACAAGCCTTGCTGCGCGCGCGCCGTCAAGTCCGGCGGGAGATTGCGTTGAATCTGTCGGGAATACTTACACAATTTTGATGCGCTCAATGTTGTTAACCACCAAGATCGGCGCAAATCTTCGTTTGGCACGAGCATTGCGAGGAGAGCCGGTAACCAACACGAACAGGGGCCAAATCAATGAAGCGTACCGCAGCACTTTTCGCAGCAGCCACAGCAATGGCGGCAATTTCCACTCCAGCTCACGCTACATGGTGGACGCTGGGTGGTGGCACCCACCGCCACTACTGCAACTGCGGCCACACCGGCGGCTGCGGCACGACCACCACTTCAACCTCGAGCGGTGGCACGACCACAGGTGGAACTACCACGGGCGGAACGACCACTACCACGACCTCGGGCGGTTCGACCACCGGTGGTACGACGACCACGACCGGCGGCACCACGACTGGCGGGACCACTACGACCGGAGGCACCACCACAACCACGACTGGTGGCACGACCTCGGGCAGCTCATCGGGCGGCACCGCGGTGCCTGAGCCCGGTGTTGTCGGACTGATGGGTCTGGGCGCTCTCGGGCTTGGTCTGGCCCGCCGCCGCCGTCGCCGCTAACCGATCACCAAAGTCAATCAGGCAAATCGAAGCAATCAAGCCGTCGCCGGGTTATCCGGCGGCGGCTTTTGCTTTGGCCAGATCGCGCTGAAATTCGCGATTTCTGGGATCGGCGGTAACTGCGGCTTCCAGCAAGGCCAACGCCTGTGGCAGGCCACTGCCGGCTTGCAACCGAACGTACCCGGCGGCGTGCTTGTAGATCGGGTTGTCAGGAGAAAGAGCCAGGGCTTGGTCTGCCAGCTTCGTCGCTTCAACATGCCGCCCAAGATGCGAATTTGCCATAGCCAGACGCCGCAGAACTTCGGAATCGCGTTCGTAACCCGGCAGTGCGCGGTAGGCGGCGATTGCCGCCGCATAGTCTCCTTTGGCGAACGCCGCGTCAGCGCGCGCGATCGCCTTGTCTTTGCCCGACGCAGTTACCTCGGCCAGCCGCTGAGCGTAGCTACTGGCCAGTTCGGAATTGCCGGCACCGCGTGCCGCCGCTTCGGCAAGCGAGAGTTCGCGATCGGTTGCAAGCGCGCTATCGGCCAGCGGGCGGACCTTTTCCAGCGCCCCGGCGGCATCGCCGATTTGCATCAGGCTGGCCGCGAGCATGAGCCGGGCATAGGGATTGGCCGGCGCGACAAGGTGTGCTCTGGCGAAGCGGGCGCGTGCTTGCTCGGCTTGGCCAAGCCGCAGCAGCGCTTCCGCATAGGTCAGGTTTTCAACCGACATTGGCGCGAGACGGCTCTCAATCGGCTGCAGCACCTCGCGGACCTTTTCCCAGTCCCCGGTTTCCGCAGCCAGTTGAACTTGCATCGCGATCACTCGGCCGTCATCCGGCTTCAGCTTGGCCGCGCGTTCGACCATGGCCTGCGCCTCGGTCTGCTTGCCAAGCAGCCCCAGCGCGGTGGCCTGACCCAAGAGCGGTTCGATCCGGCGCTCGCTCAATTTTTCGGCGGACTGATAAGCCTCTAGCGCGGGTTGATACTGCTGACGGGCGATCAGGATATCGCCCTTGAGCAAGGCCGTCGAAAGCAATGTGGGAGCCGCGCGTTCGACTCTTGCCAATTGCTCAGCTGCGCCGGCGTAGTCCCCGCTCACCAGCAAAAAGCGAGCAAAATCATGCAGGAGACGGGCATCATTGTGACTGGCCAGCCCCTGCTCGAAAGCGTCCAGTGCGAGATCGGCTTTGCCATCGTCAAGGTGGGCAGCGGCACGAATGCGCCAGCCGTCAGCAGTCTGATCTTCGCCGAGCAGTTCCAAGGCCTTGCGCGGCAGGCCGCGATGCAACGCCGCCTCCGCCTCATAGCGCTTCAGTTCGGGGCCAAATGCCCCGGCAGCGCGCAATCGTTCAATTGCTCCTTGAGCGGCGTCGCCATCGCCGAGCCGCAGATAGGTTTCAACAAGCAGGGCCAGGGCTTCGCGGTTGTCACCCTGCGCCTGCAGGCTTGCAACCAGAAGCACGCGCGTAGTGTCATAGTCCTGCGCGGCAAAGCTTTGCCTTGCATCCGAAAATTGTTGGGCGGGATCGCTTCCACAAGCGGAAAGCAAAAGCATGGCGGGCAGGATAAAGCGCGATTTCATGCGGGCCGGATAGCCGAAAATGCTAAAGGTTCGGTGAAGCTGGCCAAGCCTGCCTCTGCCCGCTAAGGGCGCGCGCTTGGTATTGTCCGGAGATTGAAATGGGTTTTCGTTGCGGGATTGTCGGTCTGCCCAATGTCGGCAAGTCAACGCTGTTCAACGCGCTGACCGAGACGCAGGCGGCGCAGGCGGCGAACTATCCGTTCTGCACCATCGAGCCCAATGTCGGCAATGTCGGCGTGCCCGATCCGCGGCTCGACAAGCTGGCGGCGATTGCCGGAAGCCAGAAAATCATCCCGACCCAGCTTGGCTTTGTCGATATTGCCGGGCTGGTGCGCGGAGCGAGCAAGGGCGAAGGACTGGGCAACCAGTTCCTCGGCAACATCCGTGAAGTCGATGCAATCGTCCACGTGCTGCGCTGCTTCGAGAACGACGATATCCAGCACGTCGACAACCGCGTCGATCCGGTTTCGGATGCCGAAACGGTTGAGACCGAACTGATGCTGGCGGACCTGGAAAGCCTCGAAAAGCGGGTCCCTGCTGCTCAGAAGAAAGCGGCACAGGGTGATAAAGACGCCAAGCTGATCGCCACCGTGCTCGGCACGGCGCTCGATCTGCTGCGCGAAGGCAAGCCCGCCCGGCTCGCCCTGCCCGAGGGCGAGGATGAGCGCCGTGTGTTCCAGCAAGCCCAGCTGCTGACCGCCAAGCCGGTGCTCTATGTCTGCAATGTCGAGGAAGAAAGCGCGGCGAATGGCAACGCCTTCTCCGCCAAGGTGTTCGAAAAGGCGCAGGCTGAAGGCGCCAATGCCGTGATCGTTTCGGCCGCGATCGAAAGCGAACTGACCGGCATGGACAACGAGGAGCGGATGGTGTTCCTCGAAGAAATGGGCCTTCACGAAACCGGCCTCGCCCGGGTGATCCGCTCAGGCTACGATCTCCTCCACCTGATCACTTTCTTCACCGTCGGCCCCAAGGAAGCGCGAGCCTGGACGGTGCACAAGGGCGCAAAGGCCCCTGAAGCGGCGGGTGAGATCCACTCCGACATGCAGCGCGGCTTCATCCGCGCCGAGACAATCGCCTATGACGATTACATCTCACTCGGCGGCGAAGGTCCAGCGAAGGATGCCGGCAAGCTGCGGCAGGAAGGCAAGGACTACGTCATCGCCGACGGCGACGTGCTGCACTTCAAGTTCAACGTTTGACGCCGTTTGGTTGGCCACCAGAAAAACCATGGCCCCGGCTTTTCATTTGCTCATAAGTCTGTTCGGGAGCAAACTGACATCCTCACTAGCCAGGGGAGCCGGACATGGCGGAGGCTAAAGCCACTGGGACAGATGCGTCTGCCACGCTGCTGCCGTGGGATATCAAAACCAAGTTCCGCAAGAAGTTCCGCTTTCAGGCGAGCCGCAGTTACATGCTGCTGTGCCTGGGCATGGGGATCGTCGCGGCGGTCCTGCCTTTCCTGCTGATCCTCGTCGAAGGGCTGCCTGGCCATTACTCGATCAGCCATTTCTATTATTCCACCAACCGTACGGGCCGCGATGTCTTCGTTGGCTCGATGTGCGCGGTGGCGGTGTTTCTGATCCTGTTTCAGGGCCTTTCGCTGAACGAGAACCGCCTGCTCAACACAGCCGGCGTGGCAGCGCTGGGTGTCGCCTTCTTTCCGATGGATCAGTGCCAGTGTGAGAAGGGCATTTCACTCCACTATCTGTCCGCGATCACGTTCTTCCTCTGCCTGTCGATTGTGGCGATTTTCTATTCGAAGGGGCGGCTTGAGCACATCGTCTGGCCGCCAATGCGGCAGCGGCTGACCCGCGCCTATACCGCCTGCGGCATCGCGATGATTGCACTGCCCTTGGGCGTGTTCGCGTTCCACAAACTCCTGCCGTCGGAACGAAGCCACGTGATCTTCTGGACCGAAGCGGCGGGGATCTGGGCGTTCAGCGCCTATTGGTTCGTCAAGACCTGGGAATACCGACGCCTGCTCGGCATCCGGCTGTTTCGCTAGGCGCTCACTTCCGCCCGAAGAGCTTCTCGATATCGCCGTGGGCCAGCTTGACCCAAGTCGGGCGGCCGTGATTGCATTGGCCCGAGCGGGGCGTGCGCTCCATCTCACGCAGCAGCGCGTTCATTTCCGCGACCGATAGCACCCGCCCGGCCCGGACCGAGCCGTGGCAGGCCATCGTCGCCAGCACCAGATCGAGCCGTTCTTCCAGCAGCAGCGCCGCGCCGTTCTGCGCCAGATCATCGGCGATATCGCGGACCAGCGCGTGGACATCGCCTTTGCCCAATGCGGCAGGAATGGCGCGGACCAGCATGGCGGTCGGTCCGAACCGTTCGAGCGCAAGCCCGAATTCGGCGAGTTTGGGGGCAGCATTTTCAAGCCGGTCGCAATCGGGTTCGTCAAGTTCGACCACTTCGGGCAGCAGCAAGGCTTGGGCGGCGGCGACTGCGCCTTGCGCTCCGGCGGCTTTGAGGCGTTCGAGCACCAGACGTTCGTGGGCGGCGTGCTGATCGACGATCACCAGTCCGTCTTCGGCTTCGGCCACGATGTAAGTCAGCGCGACCTGCCCGCGCGCCACGCCAAGCGGATGACTGACGACAGGCTCCGGTTCAAGCGCGGCGACTTCGGCGCGGGCGGTCGGGGCCAATGCGGCTGGCGCAGCGCTGATGGCGGGGTCCGCCGCAAAGCCGGCGAAGGCCGGGCGCGGTTCGGCCAAGCGCGTGTAGGGATCGAACAGTGGAGTCGTCGGCGGAGCGATCGGTTCGGCGCGCCAGTTGGCCATGGCCCCGGCAGCCGGGCTTTGCGCCGAACGCTGCCCCGCCCCCTCCAGCGCATGCCGCAAACCGCCCACGATGAACCCGCGCACAAAGGCCGGGTCGCGAAAGCGGACCTCGGTCTTGGCCGGATGGACGTTGACATCGACTTCCTCAGGCGGAAGCTCCAGAAACAGCGCCAGCACGGCATGGCGATCGCGCGCGAGCATATCTGAATAGGCCCCGCGCACCGCGCCGATCAGCAGCCGGTCCTTGACCGGGCGGCCGTTGACAAACAGGTATTGGTGATCGGCCACCCCGCGATTGAAAGTTGGCAGGCCCGCGACTCCGGTCAGCCGCGCCCAGCCCTGCGCAGCAGAAGGAGTGCCGCGTTGCAGATCGATCGCGACACCATCCCCGGCGAGCTCGCGCGCGACGATTTGCGCGACCCGTTCTGCCAGTGTCTCCCCCGGCTGGACCGCCAGTGTGCGGCGGCCATCGTGCTCCAGCGTGAACCCCACCTCGGGCCGCGCCATCGCGAGGCGGCGCACGACATCGAGGCAAGCGGCATATTCGCTGCGCGACGAACGCAGGAATTTGCGGCGCGCGGGCACTTTGCCGAACAGCTGCTCCATCCGGATGCGGGTGCCGGGCGGCAGAGCAGCGGGACCGTCTTCGGTCAGCACGCCATGGTCAACAACCCTGCGCCAGCCCTCCCCACCGCGAGTCCGGCTTTCGATGCTGAGCCGCGAAACGCTGGCGATCGAGGGCAAGGCTTCACCGCGGAAGCCCAGAGTCACGACCTGCTCGATCGCTTCGTCGGGCAGCTTCGAAGTCGCGTGCCGCTCCAGCGCCAGTTCGATCTCGGCGCGGTCCATCCCGCAGCCGTCGTCGCTCACTTCGATCCCGTCGAGCCCGCCGCCGCTGAGCCGTACAGTCACCTGCCGTGCTCCGGCATCGAGCGCGTTCTCGACCAGCTCTTTGAGTGCGGAAGCGGGACGCTCAACCACCTCACCCGCGGCGATGCGGTTGATCAGGTGTTCGGGCAGGCGGCGGATAACAGGCAAACGATTACTCACTCCGTTCGTCCTGAGGAGGCGTCTCGAAGCCGCAGGCTGAGGAGCCGTCTCGAAGGACTTTGGGCCAGCGCCGCGCTAGGTGCTTCGAGACGGGGCCTTCGACAAGCTCAGTCCCCTCCTCAGCACGAACGGGTTTTGGGGAGCATGTTCCTAGCGACGAAGCGGCGATAATTCGAGATAAACCGCGCCCTCGTCCCCGGCTATTCCAACAAATTTTTGGCCTTTCTGTGGGGCTTGCGTTAAGGAGCCGCCACTCACGCCAACCGGCCAGCCTGACGCTGCCGCAATTGTTGCGGCAAGTGGCTGAAATGTTTATGGATTTTCTATGGCTTCGTTCTTCTCCCGATTCTTCAAATTTGGCTCGCAGAACATGGCGATCGATCTGGGGACCGCGAATACGCTGGTCTATGTCCAGGATCGGGGCATTGTGCTGAACGAACCGTCAGTGGTCGCGATCGAGACGATCAACGGGATCAAGAAGGTCAAGGCCGTTGGCGACGATGCCAAGATGATGATGGGCAAGACGCCCGACAGCATCGAGGCGATCCGCCCGCTGCGCGACGGCGTGATTGCCGACATCGAAGTGGCCGAGGAGATGATCAAGCACTTCATCCGCAAGGTGAATGGCAAGCGCACTTCGATGTTCAACCCGCCCGAGATTGTGATCTGCGTCCCCTCTGGCTCGACCTCGGTTGAGCGCCGCGCGATCCGCGACGCGGCCAGCAACGCGGGCGCAAGTGCGGTCTATCTGATCCTTGAACCGATGGCGGCTGCGATCGGCGCCGATATGCCGGTGACCGAGCCAGTCGGGAGCATGGTGGTCGATATCGGCGGCGGAACCACCGAAGTTGCGGTCCTCTCGCTGCGCGGCCTCGCATACACCACCTCGGTCCGCGTCGGTGGTGACAAGATGGACGAAGCGATCGTGTCCTACGTGCGCCGCCATCACAACCTGCTGATCGGCGAAGGCACGGCTGAGCGGATCAAGAAGGACTATGGCGTTGCCACTGTCCCGGCCGACGGAGTCGGCGAATCGATCCAGATCAAGGGCCGCGATCTGGTCAACGGTGTGCCCAAGGAAATCACCATTACCCAGGCGAATATCGCCGAGGCCTTGGCCGAGCCGATCGGTGCCATTGTCGAAGGTGTACGGATCGCGCTGGAAAACACCGCGCCCGAACTCGCCGCCGATATTGTCGACCAGGGAATCGTACTGACCGGCGGCGGCGCGCTGATCGCCGGGCTGGATGATTACCTCCGCGAGGAAACCGGGCTGCCGGTCAGCATCGCCGAAGATCCGCTGTCCTGCGTCGCGCTTGGCACTGGCCGCGCGATGGAGGATCCGATCTATCGCGGCGTGCTGATGACAGCCTGAGCGGGCGGGCCCGGATATGGTGACGGCGAGCAGCCGGCGTCCGGGCTATTCGCGCAGGGCGCAGTATTCCACTTTTGCAAGCTATGTGATCGCTGCTGCGGGCGCGCTGTTTGGTGCGATCCTGCTGCTGTTCACTACCCGCCACGCCGATGCGATGAGCGGCCCGCGCGGGTTGGCCAGTGATATTGCCGCGCCAGTAGGCAGCGCTGGTGCTGCCGGGCGCAGCGCAGGCCAGTCGATCCTCGACGCACTGGCGGGCTACTTCCTCTCGGGCAGCGAAACAGCAAAGCTTCAGCGCGAAGTCCAATTGACCCGCGTCAAATTGGCCGAAGCCGCTGCCTTGGCGGAAGAGAACAAGCGCCTCAAAGACATGTTGGGGTTAAAGGACGGTGATGCTCAGCCGGTAGCCATTGCCCGCCTGATCGGCTCGACTGCTGCCAGCACCCGGCGTTTTGCCACGCTGGGCGCTGGGAGCGCGCAGGGGGTGCGGGTAGGCATGCCGGTTCGTTCTCCGCTGGGGCTGGTCGGACGTGTGCTGGAAGTCGGAAGCAACACGGCGCGGGTGCTGCTCATCACCGATAGCGAAAGCACTGTTCCGGTGCGCCGGGCCAGCGATGGCGTCGCTGCTTTCGCCACCGGGCGCGGTGACGGGACTTTGCAGCTCAGGCTGGTGACACTCGGGGTCAACCCGCTCAAGAAGGGCGATGCCTTTGTCACATCCGGATCCGGCGGGCTTTATCGCCCCGGCGCGGCCATCGCCGTCGTAACCGCATTGACTCCCGACGGTGCCATTGCTCGGCCGCTTAGCGATCCCGGCTCGACCGAGTTCGTGGTGGTTGAGCCAGAGTGGGTCGAAGCCGCCGCCGCTGCCGAGGCTAGCTCAGTACCATCCGGGGAGCCCCGCTGATGCTGCCGAGTTCGCAGCGCAATTTCTCGGGTGGTCGGCGGATCAACCGCGAGCCATCGCCGGTGCTGGCGGTTACCCTGCCGTGGTTGCTGGTCGTGCTGGGCAGCATGGCTCCGGTCTTGCCGGTCATCGCTTCGTTGCCAATCATGCCGCCGCTGGGCTTCCTGTTCCTGATCGCCTGGCTGCAAATGCGCCCAGGCCTGTTCCCGGTCTGGGCGGGATTGCCGCTAGGCCTGTTTGACGATTTGTTCAGCGGACAGCCGTTCGGCTCGGCGATCCTGTTGTGGTCGCTGGTCACCATGTTGCTCGATTTCGTCGAGGTTCGCTTTCCCTGGCGCGGGTTCTGGCTCAACTGGATACTCGCGGCGGTTCTGACCGTGTCCTATCTTCTGGCTGCGGCGCTGATCGCCTCGGGCAGTTCAGCTATTCTGCTGCTTGGACCGCAGATCCTGATTTCGGTCTTGCTCTACCCGCTGTTCGGCCGGATTGTAGGTGCCATTGACCGGCTGCGGCTGGTACCGTTTCGAAAGATTGGCTAGCAACGGGGATGGACTGGGTCGCCAAACACGTCTCATCCGGAACGCTCCGCAACAGCTTTGAGCGGCGGGTGGTGCTGCTTGGTGGACTGCAAGCCGGGATTGGTACGTTGCTCGCTGCGCGCATGGGTTGGATCGCGCTGGCCCAGAACGAAAAGTACACCACCGAAGCCGAAAGCAACCGCGTCAATCTGACGCTGGTCACCCCGCGGCGCGGACTGATTCTCGATCGCAACGGAGCTGAGCTGGCTTCGAACAAGGGCGATTACCGGGTCGATATCATCCCCGATCGGGTGCCCGATACCAACAAGACCCTCGCCCAGTTGGGCAAATTGCTCAACCTGACACCCGTCCAGCTGCGCGATCTCAAGGACAAGGTTGAGAAGTCGCATGGCTTCCAGCCGGTTGAAATCGCCGCCGGGCTCAGTTCGGAGCAGGTTGCGGGCGTGACGGTTCGATTGCCCGAACTCCCCGGCGTACTCGCGCAGCGTTCATACTCGCGTTTCTACCCCACCGGCCCGTCGGTCGGGCACCTTGTTGGCTACGTCGGCGCGGCCTCGGCCGAGGACTACGAGAAGGAGCGCAATCCGCTGCTCGTCACGCCGGGTTTCAAGATCGGCAAGGACGGGCTGGAAAAGCAGTTTGAGAGCAAGCTGCGCGGGGTTCCCGGCGCGCGGCGCACCGAGGTCACCGCCAGCGGCCGGGTTGTCCGCGATCTTGAATCGCGCGACGATGTCCCGGGCCAACCGGTGCGCCTGACAATCAACGGCCCGCTGCAGGATTATGCCGCGCGCCGGATCGGGCTGGAAAGCGGCGCGGTGGTCGTAATGGATTGCCATTCGGGCGATTTGCTCGCGATGGCCTCTATGCCCAGCTTCGATCCCAACAGCTTTTCCGATGGGATCGGCCGGGTCGAATGGAAAATGCTTTCGGACGACGATCACGTTCCGCTGCGCAACAAGGTGCTGCGCGGGTTGTTCCCGCCTGGATCGACCGTGAAGCCGATGGTTGCCTTGGCCTTCCTTGAAGCGGGGCTTGATCCCAAAGCCAGCGTCAGCTGCGGCGGCGGTTTGCGGGTGGGGAACCGCGTGTTCGGCTGCTGGAACCGGCGCGGGCACGGCACGGTCGATATGGCCAAGGCGATCTACCAATCGTGCGACGTCTACTTTTACCACTTCGCCCAGAAGATCGGGATGGAGAAGATCGCCGCCATGGCCCGGCGGGTCGGACTGGGACAGGAATTTGACCTGCCGGTGGCCGGGCAAAGCTATGGGACGATCCCCGATCCGGCCTGGAAGCTGAAGAAGTACAAGAAGCCTTGGGCGGTATTCGATACGGTCAACGCCACGATCGGCCAGGGCTACATGCTGACTAACCCGCTGCAGCAGGCGGTGATGGCGGCGCGGATCGCCAGCGGAAAAATTCTCCAACCGCGCCTGCTCTATAGTGACAAGGTGCCAGATTATCCGTCGCTTGGGTTCAGCGAGGAGCATCTCGCCTTTGTCCACAAGGCGATGAGCGATGTGGTCAACGGCCCTGGCACCGCGGGCCGCGCGCGGCTGCCGATTCCCGATGTGCTGCTTGCCGGGAAAACCGGGACAGCGCAGGTCGTGGGTCTCAACATTTCGGATGGTAAAAGCGGGCCGTGGAAATACCGCGACCATGGGCACTTCGTGTGCTTTGCGCCTTACGACAAACCGCGCTTTGCCTGCGCCGTAACGATCCAGCACGGCGGCGGATCGGGTGCGGCCTATCCGATTGCGCGCGATGTCATGACCTTCCTGTTCGATCCGGCCAAGGCAATGGAAGTGCTGAACGGGATGGAGGCCGGCTGGGGCGGCACGCCGCAACAACGTCTCGCGGCCAAGTATCGCGCGGCTGAAGCGAAATATGGCAGCACTGCGCCCAAGCCGGCGACCGAAGCGGTTGAACGGCAGAGCGAAGCAGCAGCCGCCCGGCCGGAAGGCTCGCCTGCACCTGAACAGACGGCTGCAGCCGCTCCGCGTAATGATGACGCCGGAACCCCGGCAGCAGATCCCTCGGCAAGTGCCGCTCCTGCCCCCACCCCGGCCCCATCGCCCAGCCCGTCGGAGCTGCCATGAGACCCGGCATCATCCCCGCGCCAATCGCCAACTTGCCTTGGCGCCTGCTGATCCCGCTGATCACGCTGATGAGCTTTGGCGCAGCGGTGCTCTACACTGCCGCAAACAACAGTTTTGAGCCCTGGGCGGGTAAGCACCTGCTGCGGTTCGCTGTGTTCCTGACCATGGCACTGGTGATCGCCCGCCTGCCGCGCGACTTTATCAAATGGTCCGCCTATCCCGTTTATGGCGCGCTTGTCGTCATGCTGCTGCTGGTCGATCTGATCGGCGCGGCACGCGGCGGCGGCCAACGCTGGCTCAACCTTGGCTTTATGGAACTGCAACCGTCAGAGTTGATGAAGCCGGGCATCGTACTGGTGCTGGCCCGTTTTTATGACGGCCTGCCTCCGGCCATGACGCAGTCCTGGCGATCGTTGCTTCCTGTTGCCGGGCTTGTCGCCGTTCCGGCCCTGCTGGTGATGGTCCAACCCGATCTGGGAACTGGCCTTGCGATCTGTTTCGGGGCCGGCGTGGTGATCTTCATGGCGGGCTTGCCGATGTGGTGGTTTGTCAGCGCCGGCCTCGCCGCTGTCGTTATCGCCCCGATCGCCTTCTTCACGCTGCTGCGTGAATATCAGCGCAACCGCGTGCTGGTATTCCTCGATCCGGAAACCGATGCGCTTGGCACTGGCTACCACATCACCCAATCCAAGATCGCAATCGGTTCGGGCGGGTTGACGGGCAAGGGCTTTGGCCAAGGCTCACAGTCGGCGCTGGGTTACCTGCCTGAAGCGCACACCGATTTCGTCTTCGCGACGATGGCCGAACAGTGGGGAATGCTGGGCGGACTCTTCGTAATCGGCTTGTTCATGCTGATCCTGCGTTTTGGGCTCAACGTCGCGCGCCGATCGCAAGACCGCTTCACCAGCCTCCTCGCGACGGGAATGACTGCTACGGTGTTCTTCTACATGGCGATCAACCTGATGATGGTGATGGGCCTCGCCCCGGTGGTTGGAATTCCGCTGCCTTTCATGAGCCATGGCGGGTCATCGATGCTCACCAACATGATCTGCCTTGGCATGATCATGGCGGCCGATCGCTGGTCGCGGCGCGGCCGCAGTCTGGGCGATTGAAAACCCCTTCCCTAAGGGCAGGAAATCGCTAAAGGGGGCGCTCCCGTGATTCGGGACTGCACGGAACACCCGCGCAATGGACGCATAGCTCAGTTGGTAGAGCAGCTGACTCTTAATCAGCGGGTCCTAGGTTCGAGCCCTAGTGCGTCCACCACCTTCCCCTAATTTAACTGCGCGGTTGACGCTGGCTTTGCCCGTGGCATTGTACCCGTTGTGGAACGCAACCGAATGCGGTGCGGGTGGAGGGGTAGGCGATGAAACAGGCACGTGTGGCAGCTTTGGTGTTGCTGGTGACGACGACGGCACTCAGCGGGTGCGACCGGATCAAGCAAGCGACGGGTGTGGGTGGCGGCTCTGCCACTGTCGCCGAAACGGCCTATCCCGAGCGGGTGTTCTGGGGCGATACCCATCTACACACCTCGAACTCGGTCGATGCATTCGGTTTCGGAGTGCGGCTCGATCCCGAGCAGGCGCTGCGCTTTGCGCGGGGCGAAGAAGTGCAGGCCACAACTGGCATGAAGGCCAAGCTGGCCCGCCCGCTCGATTTCCTGGTGATCACCGATCACTCCGATGCGCTGGGCGGAACCAAGGCACTGGCCGATGCGCCGCGCATGCTGATTTCCGATCCCACCATGCTTCGCTGGCACGATATGTTCAACGGCACACCGCAGGAATCACAGCGGGCGATGGCGGAAATGATCACCGCGCGCGCGCAGAATAACCTCCCCTCAGCGCTGACCGATGACAAGGCCGCCGCCGACCGCAACCGTTCGATCTGGAATGCGCATCTTGAGACGGTGGAGGAATACAACGATCCTGGTAAATTCACGGCCTTCATGGGGTTCGAATATACGCTGATGGATGGCGGCAAGAACCTGCACCGCAACGTGATTTTCCGGGACGGGCAAGACAAGGTTAAAACTGTCGTCCCGCTGGGCGCCTGGGGGCCAAGTGCGAGCACCGATAGCCTTTGGTCATACATGGAGGCTTATGAGAAATCGACCGGCGGACAGGTGCTGGCGATTCCGCACAATTCGAACCTCTCCAACGGCCTGATGTTCGAACTGACCGCACCGGGCGGCGGACCGATGACGGCCGAATACGCCCGCCGCCGCGCTTCGCACGAGCCCTTGGTCGAGATTACCCAAATCAAGGGCGATAGCGAAGCGCACCCTTTCCTTTCCCCCAACGATGAATTCGCCGGCTTCGGAGTCGCTGGATGGGAACTGGGCGATCTGGCCATGGCCGAAGGCAAGCAAAACCGGATGTTCGCTGGCGAATATGTCCGCGAGGCGCTCAAGCGCGGAATGGTGCTGGAAGCGCAGACCGGGGTGAATCCTTACAAGTTTGGGGTGATCGGTTCGACTGACAGCCACACCGCGCTTTCGACCGGCGACGAGGACAACTTCTTCGGCAAGCACACCGGCACCGAGCCAAGCGCCAGCCGTGTGACCGACCCGCAAAACCTTGGCACCCGTCAGGGCAGGTTCGGCTGGCACTATCTGGCGGGTGGTTATGCCGCGGTCTGGGCCAAGGCCAATACCCGCGCTGCGATCTGGGATGCCATGGCGCGGCGCGAGGTCTATGCCTCCACCGGCCCGCGGATGACTGTGCGTGTGTTTGGCGGCTGGGACTTCAAGACCGATGATTTGAAAGGCGATTGGGTCAAGGCCGGTTATGCCCGCGGTGTGCCGATGGGCGGTGAGCTCAAGCCCGGTGGCACCGGGGCTCCCAGCTTCATCATCTCCGCGCTCAAAGATCCGGTGGGTGCGAACCTTGACCGGGTGCAAGTGGTCAAAGGCTGGGTCGATGCCAGCGGCAAGGCGCAGGAGCGGGTCTACGATGTCGTCTGGAGCGATATGGACAAGCGCGCGTTGGTGGGCGGCAAAGTCCCGGCGGTAGGTGATACGGTCGACGTTGCAACGGCAACCTACCAGAACACCATTGGCGCAGGCAATCTGGCGACCGTCTGGACCGATCCTGAATTCGACCCCAAATTGCGCGCGTTCTACTATGTCCGCGTGATGGAGATTCCGACCCCGAGCTGGCCAGCCTATGATGCAGTGCGCTTCAAGCTGAAGCTCGGGCCTGAAGTGCGGGTCAAGCAGCAGGAGCGGGCCTATACCTCGGCAATCTGGTATACGCCGCAAGCTCGATAGTCTCACGCTACCCGTTCGTGTCGAGCGAAGTCGAGAAACCGCCGCGCCAGGTGTATCGACATCGCGCGACACCAACAGATTGAGATCAATGAACTTTCGCGACCGCGCTATGTCCCTGTTGCGCGAACCCCTGGTGCATTTCCTGCTGCTCGGCGCGGTGATCTATGCCGTGCTCGCTCAGCGCGCACCCGATCCGGGAGAGCGGCGGATTGTGGTCGATCAAGCGGTGGTCAGCCGCCTGGTCGAGCGCTGGCAGCAGACCTTCCGCCGCTTGCCGAGTCAGGGCGAGACTGACGCCCTGATCCGCGATTACGTGAAAGGCGAAGTCTACTACCGCGAGGCCCTGCGACTGGGGCTTGACCGCGACGATGAAGCGGTCAGGCGGCTGATGCGCAACAAGCTGGTGACCATGCTCACCGCCGAGGCTGAGGCCGCGCGACCAAGCGATGCGGAATTGCAAGCGCTGCTCGACAAGGACCCACAGCGATATGGCAGCGAACCAACGATTGTGTTTCGCCAAGTCTATTTGGGGGACGATTCGCCCGCTGTGCGAGCATTGGCATCCAAGTATGCTGCAGCACTTGCAGGAGGCGTAGACCGAGCAAGGCTGAATTTGCCCACACCGCTGCCCGAGCGGTTCTCCGCCAGCGCCAGTGAAGTTTCTGCTCAGTTCGGCGACGATTTCGTGCCGGAGCTGCTTCGGACAGCGCCGGGGTCATGGCAGGGTCCGCTGCGATCGGGGCTGGGTCTGCATCTGGTTTTCCTGGAACGGGTCGATCGCCCGCCACCGCCCAAACTCGCCGACATCCGTCAACGGCTTGAAAACGACTGGCGCTCTGCCGCCATCGCTGCGGCTGAGGACAAGCGCTATCGCGAACTGCTCAAGGGCTATGACGTGGTTACGAAGCTCGACTGATGCGGGTCTGGCTTGCCCTGCTGCTGACGCTCATTGCTTGGCCCGCCCCGGCGCGGGCCGACACCTTGCAACCCGGCTACCTTGAGCTGACCCAGCGCGACGCGGCCCATTGGACCTTGGTGTGGAAGGCCCCGATTATCGGCGGCCTTGCTACCCGCGCCAGCCCTGCCCTGCCTGAATTTTGCAGCTTTAAGCCTGGCCAGCCCAACCTCGTCAACGGCGCTTTGGTCAGTCAATCGGCGGTTGCGTGCGCAAAGTCGCTCGACGGAGAGCAAGTTGGTTTGAAGGGCATCGAGAGCAGCTTTACCGATGCCTTGCTGCGGATCGCGCCGCTGAATCGCCCGGTGCAAACCGAAAGATTGACCCGCGAAAAGCCTCTGATCACGGTCGCCGGGGTGCCGGATCGCTGGCAGGTTGCGCGGACCTATACTTTGATCGGGATCGAACACATTCTGGCCGGGTTCGATCACCTGTTGTTCGTGATTTCGCTCGTGCTGCTGTTGCAAAATGGCTGGATCGTGATCAAGGCCGCGACTGCCTTTACCGTAGCGCATTCGATCACGCTGGCGGGGACGACCATGGGTTTGTTCGGCCTGGCCCAAGCCCCGGTCGAGGCGTTGATCGCGCTGTCGATCGTTTTTCTGGCGGTTGAGATCGCGAAGCAAAGCGATGGAACGAAACGGCTTTCCGAGCGCATCCCCTGGGTGGTCGCTTTCCTGTTCGGACTGCTCCACGGGTTCGGTTTTGCCGGGGCCTTGCGTGAGATTGGTCTGCCCGAAGGCGATGTGCCGATGGCGCTGCTGACCTTCAACCTTGGCGTGGAGGTGGGGCAGCTGCTGATCGTCGCGCTAACGCTTGCGGCAATTGCCGCGCTGCGACGGCTTGCCCCTGGAACGCTAAGACCTACCACAGTTACAATGACTTACGCTATTGGCGGGATTGCCAGCTTCTGGTTCATCGAGCGGGTCATTGGCTGAACCGCAGCGCCTTCAGGGTCTCGATGCCCTGCGCGGAATCGCCGCGCTGTGCGTGGTCGGGCTGCACACCAATGCGGTGTTCGGCGGATTTCCCTGGCTGAGCAAAGGGTACCTCGGGGTCGATTTCTTCCTGATGCTGAGCGGCTATCTGATGGTCCGCATCACCGAGCCGCGGCTGTCAGCAGGCTTGTCAATCAAGGCCTTCATCAAGGCCCGGTACCGCCGGTTTTGGGGTATGATGGCGCTCGGATCGCTGATCGGACTGCCCTATCTGTGGATCCGCGCAGAGGGCGCGCTCGAAACTTTCGTTCCGGCCATGATCGCCAACTTCCTGCTGCTACCCTGGCCAGTCGCAAACTTGCTCTTCGCGCTCAATATCCCGGCCTGGACGATCTTCGCCGAGCTGGTTGCCAACGCCGCCCATGTCATCGCCCTGCGCCGGGTACCGACAACGTGGCTCGCCGCTCTCGCGGCCGCGCTGCTTGCGGTAACGATCGTCGCGGCGCAGGGTTATGGCTCGCTCGATGTCGGGGCGCGGCCCGGCAACTGGGTGCCGGCGATACCGCGGGTGTTCTTTGCATACATATTAGGGATGCTGCTCGGTAGACTGTGGCAAAGTCCGCCGGCTTTCGCCCTTCCCGCCCCGCTGACCATGGCCGCCCTGCCCGCCGCGCTGGTCGCTGCGATCTGGTACGGCTGGCCATCGCCCTGGTTCGACTTGCTGTTCGTCACCCTGCTCTGCCCGCTAGTGATCCTCAGCGCGCTGCGGATCACCGCCAGCAACAGGGCGATCTGGCTCTCCGCCGCGATCTCCTTCCCGCTCTTTGCCGTGCACCTGCCAATCCTCGAGGCGATACGTGAGCTTGGCTTTACCAAGCTGCCCGCGCTGGCTGTCGTCGCTGTGGTCACCGGCGTAATCGTGTGGTGGACAAACCGTCCCGCGCGAAGCAAGGCAAGCGCCTGACCTGATGGAGACTGCCATGGACCCCGCTGTCCTGTTTGACCTCGATGCTGCCGGGATCGCCACGATCACGCTCAACCGCCCCGAACTGCGCAACCCGATTTCGGGCGACGATGTGGTCGATGGGCTGTGCGACGCGCTGGATCGGTTGGAGCGCGATCCTGCGGTGCGGGTGGCGATCCTGACCGGCACGGGCAAGGCTTTCTCCTCGGGCGGCGATATCAACGCGATGAAGCCGGGTGGCGGCGGGCTCAATGCCGGGATGCCGGCCAAGACCCGGCGCAATTACAAGAGCGGGATCCAGCGCTTGCCGCTGGCCTTTGCTGCGCTGGAAGTTCCGGTGATCGCTGCGGTCAACGGCCCGGCAATCGGGGCCGGGCTCGATCTCGCGTGCATGTGCGATCTGCGCATCGCGGGCGAGAGCGCCAAATTTGCCGAGAGCTTCGTCAAGCTGGGGATCATTCCGGGCGATGGCGGGGCGTGGTTACTGCAGCGGGTGGTCGGGTTCTCCAAGGCAGCCGAAATGTCGCTCACCGGCGATCTGCTGAACGCGGACGAGGCCTTGGCTTGCGGGCTGGTTTCGCGCGTGGTTCCCGATGCCGAACTGCTTGATGCAGCCAAGGCACTCGCCACCAAGATCGCTGCCAATCCGCCTTTTGCCGTGCGGATGACCAAGCGCCTGCTG
>CAZVMC010000020.1:0-28167 GCA_964628635.1 uncultured Novosphingobium sp.
TCGAAGGCATCGCCCGGCAGTTCTCCGACGATATCTGGATCTGCGCCCCGGCCGAAGAGCAATCGGGCGCGGGCCATTCGCTCACGCTCAGCCGCCCGGTGCGGCTGCGTCAGCATGAGGAACGGCGGTTCTCGGTATCGGGCACGCCGACCGATGCGGTGATGATGGCGCTGCGCACGGTGATGCCCAGCCCGCCCGACTTGATCCTTTCCGGAGTCAACCGCGGGGCCAATCTGGGCGATGATGTCACTTACTCCGGCACCGTCTCTGCCTCAGTCGAGGGCGCGCTGGCGGGGATCCGCTCGATCGCCTTGAGCCAGGTCTACGCGCAGGAAGGGATGGGCGACAAAGTACCCTTCGCCGCTGCCGAGGCATGGGGCGCCAAGGTGATTGCCCCGCTGCTCGATGCGCCGTTTGCCGAACGAACGCTGGTCAACGTCAACTTCCCGGCGCTTCCCCCGCGAGAAATCCGGGGAATACGTGTGGTTAGGCAAGGCTTTCACGACTATGCGCGCGGCTCGGTGGTTGAAGGGACCGACCCGCGCGGCTATCGCTATTTCTGGTTCGGCCTGCATGGGATCGAGCATACGCCCGGCCATGCGACCGACCTGGAGGCCATTCAGGATGGTTATGTCGCAGTGACCCCGCTTCAACTCGATCTCACCCACGATGCCTCGCTCGGCCTTTTGGCGGAGCGCTTCGCATGATCCGCCGCTTGGCCGCTGCCGTGCTGCTGTTGCTGGCCGCGCCGCTCAGCGCCGACCCGGCGACCGAGACCGAACACACGGTGCAGACCGGTGAAACACTGGGCGGGATCGCCAACCGCGCCGGGGTGCCGCGCCTGCTGATCATTGAGGCCAATGGTCTGAAAGCGCCCTACAACCTGCGCGCGGGGCAGAAGCTGATCATTCCCCGCCGCCGCAGCCACACGGTGAAAGAGGGGGAGACCGGGTTCGGCATCGCGATGGACTATGGCGTGCCGTGGATCGCGATTGCGCAGGCATCCGGAGTTGATCCCAAGGCCCCGGTCAAGGTCGGGCAGGAACTGGTGATCCCGACCATTGCGCATGGCGCTGCCCCAGCCCCGCAAGCCACCGCCACCCCGACAACGCTGCGAGATACCGCCGCCCCGCGCTATGCCTGGCCGGTTACTGGTCGGATCCGCCGCGCCTTCAACGGCTCGACCGGCGATGACAAGCATGACGGGATCGATATCGTGGCCGACCGCGGCACCGCCGTGCGCGCCTCGGCCGGTGGGCAGGTGATCTTCGCCGGGCAGGGACCCGAAGAGTACGGCCTGACCGTAATCCTGTTCCATGGCGGCAAGTGGACCACCACCTATTCGTTCCTTCACAAGGTGACGGTGAAGGAAGGCGACACGGTTAAACCAGGCGAGCGGATCGGGCTGGTGGGTGACACCGGGCTCGCGACCACGCCGCAGCTGCACTTCGAGATCCGCCGCAACAAGGTGCCGCTCGATCCAAAGCGGTACTTGCCCAAGCCCTAAATCTCTTCCCAGACAAAGCGCGCCACGTGTCCCAGCGGAGCAGTTTGCCATTCCGCAGCGAAGGCACGCAGGTCGGTGGAAACCTGTCGCACCAGCTCTAGCGTCAGGCGCGGCGGCGCAACATGCGAGGCGGCGCAAGCCGTTTCCGCGACCTTGATGAAATCCGCAGGATCGCCCGCACAGCTGCTCCACAGATCGGCTTCGAAGCATTCGACCAACCGTTCGGCTTGTAGCAGCTCGACAATTGCCGGCTCCGGCAGACAGGCGCGATTGGCGCTGGCATGACCTGCCGCCTTAGCGATTCCAGAGATCGCCTCGGGATGATGCCCACCGGCAACCATGCCCCAGAAAGCTCCCCGCAGCCCCAGTCCACGCTCGACGAACCAGTGCACCGCATCGTGGGGAACTGGTCCCTTAAGCGGGAATGTGGTCGCAACCACACTGCCATCGGCGCGGGTGCACGATCCGATCTTCGCGGCTGCCTTTGGTAATTGCGATCTCCATGAAGGCTCCCTAGCGCTTTTGCCCGCCGGGGTGTAGGGGCCGCGCCATGGCAACCGTCCTTCCCGAACAGAAGCGCATCGGCATGGTCAGCCTCGGCTGTCCCAAGGCGCTGGTCGATAGCGAGCGCATTCTGACCAAGCTGCGCGCCGATGGCTATGCGATGAGCCCCGACTATGCCGGGGCTGACGTGGTGCTGGTCAACACCTGCGGGTTCCTCGATTCCGCCAAGGAGGAGAGTCTGGCCGCGATCGGTGAGGCTATTGCCGAGAACGGCCGCGTGATCGTGACCGGCTGCATGGGCAACGAAGCCGAAGTGATCCGGGCCAAGTTTCCGCAAGTCCTGGCCGTCACTGGCGCACATCAGTACGAAGCGGTGGTTGAAGCCGTGCATGAGGCCGCCCCGCCCAGCCAAGGCCCGTTCATCGACCTGATCCCGCAGCCCGATATCAAGCTCACCCCGCGCCACTACAGCTATCTGAAGATCAGCGAGGGCTGCAATCACGCTTGTTCGTTCTGCATCATCCCCAGCTTGCGCGGCAAACTGGCGAGCCGCCGGATCGACGCTGTGCTGCGCGAGGTGGAGAAGCTGATCGTCGCCGGCACCCGCGAACTGCTGGTGATTAGCCAGGATACCAGCGCCTATGGAGTCGATGTGCGGCATGAGGAGCGGATGTGGAAAGACCGCGCGGTCCGCACCCATATGACCGACCTTGCCCGCGAGCTGGGCGGGCTGCGCACCCCTGAGGGGAACACGCCGTGGGTGCGCTTGCACTACGTCTACCCCTACCCCCACGTCGACGCGGTGGTGCCGCTGATGGCCGAGGGGCTGCTTACGCCCTATCTCGACATCCCGTTCCAACACGCCTCGCCCAGGGTGCTGAAGGCGATGAAGCGTCCGGCCAACGAAGCCAGAGTGCTTGAGCGGCTCAAGGCCTGGCGCGAAGTCTGCCCTGAAATCGCGGTGCGCAGCAGCTTCGTGGTCGGCTTCCCCGGTGAGACCGAGGCGGATTTTGAGTATCTGCTCGATTGGCTCGACGAAGCCCAGCTCGACCGGGTCGGGGCTTTCCGCTTTGAGCCGGTCGAAGGCGCGGCGGCCAACACCCTGCCCGATCCCATCCCCGAGGAGGTCAAGGAAGAACGCTACGCTCGGATCATGGCCAAGACCGAAGCGATCAGCGCCGCCAAGCTCGCAGCCAAGGTAGGCAGGACGCTGCCGGTGATCATCGACGAGGTCGGCGAACCCGATGAAGACGGCGATATCGGCGCCACGGCCCGCAGCCAGGCCGACGCGCCCGAAATCGACGGTGCGGTCTATCTGCGCAACGTCCCCGCCAGCCTGCAACCGGGCGATTTCGTGATGGCAACCGTCGAAGATGCCGATGCGCACGACCTGTTTGGGGTGATTGCTGGCTAAACTGCAACCTGCTCCAGCGCTTCACTGGCTTCCAGCCAAGCGGCTTCGGCCTGCTCTAGCTGTTCAGCCAGCTGCGCCCGGCGGCGCGCTAGTTCGCCCATGGTCAACTTGCCCAAGTCCGGCGCGGCATTGGCAGGGTCGAACATCGCAAGGTCGATCGCGGATATCTGGGCCTGTAGCTTCGCGAGCGCGGTTTCGGCTTCGCTAACCGACTTGCGCAGCAGCCGCGCCGTCTCTCGAGCCTGGGCCGCGGCCTTCTTGTCAAGCTTGGGACCCTTGGGCTTGACCTCGCTTTTCGGCTGGTTCTTGCCGAGCACGAAATCGAGATAGTCTTCGATGCTGCCGTCGTAGTCCTTGGCGGTCCCGTGATCGACCAGTACAAGCCGGTCTGCGGTGAGCTCAACCATGTGGCGATCGTGGCTGATCAGGATTACCGCACCGGTATAGTCATTGAGCGCCTGAACCAGCGCCTCGCGCGCATCGACATCGAGGTGATTGGTCGGTTCATCAAGAATCAAAAGATGCGGCGCATTGCGGGTAACCAGCGCCAAAGCCAGCCGCGCCCGCTCCCCGCCTGAGAGCGTGCCGACTTGCGCCGTTGCCCGGTTGCCCGAAAACCCAAACCGGCCGAGCTGCGCGCGCACCGCAGCTGGGGTCTTGCCCTCCATCGCGCGGGTCATGTGTTCGAGCGGGGTCGCGTCGCCTGCCAGCTCTTCAACCTGATACTGGGTGAAATAGCCGATCTGCATCTTGCCCGATGTGTGGATCTGCCCATCGAGCGGGGTCAGCTGCGCCGCCAACAGCCGCGCCAGGGTGGTTTTCCCGTTGCCATTGCGCCCCAGCAGCGCGATCCGGTCATCCGGATCGATCCGAAGGTTCAGCCGCTGCAACACGGGCGTGCCGCCATAGCCGACCGAAGCCAGATCAAGCGTAATCAGCGGCGGGCGCAATTCCGTGGGATTTGGGAAATCGAAGCTCAGTGTGGGATCGTCGATCAGCGCGGTGATCGGCTGCATCTTGGCGAGCATCTTGGCCCGACTCTGCGCCTGCTTTGCGGTTGAGGCCCGCGCCGAATTGCGCGCGACGTAATCCTGCAAGCGCGCACGCTGCGCATCCTGCGATGCCTTGGCGGCGGCAAGCTGGGCGGCACGTTCAGCGCGCTGGCGCTCAAAGCTGTCGTATCCGCCAGGATAGAGCGTCAGCTTGCCGCCCTGCAGGTGCAGGATATTGTCTACCACATTGTTCAGCAGGTCGCGCTCGTGGCTGATCACCAGAAGGGTGCCAGGGTAGCTCTTGAGGAAGCTTTCCAGCCACAGTGTCGCTTCAAGATCGAGGTGGTTCGATGGCTCATCGAGCAGCAACACGTCGGGCTGTGAAAACAGCAAGGCGGCAAGCGCGACACGCATTTTCCATCCGCCGGAGAAGCTGTCGAGCGGCTGGGCCTGCATCGCTTCGTCAAAGCCAAGGCCGATCAGAATGCGTGCGGCGCGCGCCGGGGCGCTATAGGCATCGATCGCGAGCAGTCGCTCGTGGATGTCGCCTAGCCGGTGCGGTTCGGTGCAGCGTTCGGATTCCGCCAGCAAGGCGGTGCGTTCGGTATCGGCGGCCAGCACGGTGTCGAAAGGCGTGGCAGATCCGCTTGGCGCTTCCTGCGCAATATAGCCCAGCCGCGCGCGGCGCGGCATTTCGATTTCGCCCTCATCGGGTTCGATCTCACCGATGATCGCTTTCATCAGGGTTGATTTGCCTGCACCATTGCGGCCGATCAGGCCAACCCGGCCCTGCGGCGGGATTGGTGCACTCGCCCGGTCCAAAATGGTGCGCCCGCCCAGTCGGACGGTAACGCCGTTGATTGTCAGCATGGGCGCGCGCCTAGCAGTGATGGCCGTTCAGGCCAATCCTGCTTCACCAGTTCCAGGCTGGTCAGACAAACCCCAGATTCGTCCCCAGCGCAGACCCCGCATAGTTGCCGATATTTGGCACGATCTCAGCCATCCGGCTGGTCGGCACGCCGAACCAGCTGGCCAGCGTGGCGGCGTACTGGTCTACACTCATCGTCGGGATCAGGCGGCCTTGGCCAATATCGTCGGGGCCGCCGTTCATAATCGAGGGGTTTATCCCGTAATAGCGCCCACCATTGACCGCACCGCCCAGTACGAAATGCATAGAGCCCCAGCCGTGGTCCGAGCCGTTGTCATTGCTGGTCAGCGCGCGGCCGAAATCGCTGCCGGTGAAGGTGGTAACTTGATTGGCCACGCCCAGCTCCACCGTGGTGTCGTAAAACGCGCGCAGCGCATCGGCGACATTTTGCAGTAGGAGCGGGTGGAGCGTGTTGACATCGTCATGGTTGTCAAACCGCCCGGTCGAGACGAAGAACACTTGCCGCTTCGCGCCGAGCTGCTGCGAAACCGAGATCAGCTTGGCCACCATCGCCAGCTGCGCGCCCAAGCTGGAGCTGGGATCGGCGGCAGCGGGGAAGACTGTGGTGGTGGTCGGTGCCTGCGCCAGCGCGCCCGAAACCTGTGCGTAGAGATCAAGCGCCCGGGTGCCGACCTGGCCGACGGTATCCTGCATCAGATGCGCGGTGCCGGCACCCTTGAGCAAGTTCTGCAGCATTGTGCTCGCCGCGGCCGAGCCTTGCAGCGTGGACCGCGCGGTCAGTCCGATCGGGCCCGAGGTGGTGAGCGAGTATTGCACCGCCGCCTTGCCAGTGAGGAACACGGCGTTGCCGCTGACGTTCATGCAGGTGGTGGTTGCCGTGCCGTTTCCGGCCTGGAACAAATCGCCGATCCGCCCACCCCAACCCGAGGTCGCGCCTTCGGGCGAGCTGGCCTGAAAATAGCTCTGCTGATCGTTGTGGCTCAGCAGCTTGGGCGGCAGAGGAACCGAACCGGCCTGATACTGCGCCTTGGTGGTCGGCTGGACCAGCGTGCCAAGATTGAGCGCCACCGCCATCTTGCCGGCATTGAACAGCGGCAACAGCGGGCTGAGCGTGGGGGCCAGCGCATATTGCGCTCCGCCGGCCAGAGGCACCGTGGGGTTCAGCAACGTCGGCGCGAGCGCGGCCTGCGACAGCGCAATCGCGCTACGGTTGGCCTGATAGACGTTGTAGCGCGCGGTATCGAACGGGATCAGTGTGTTGGCGTAGTCATTTCCGCCATACATGAAGACGCAGACTAGCGCCTTGTAATCGCTGGCGGTGGCCGCCGCCGCCTCACCAATGGCGGCCAGGCTGGTGACGAAAGGAGTCGCGGCACCAGCCAGCGACAAGGCCGAGGCCCGCTTGACGAAGGCGCGGCGGGAGACGTCGTTGCTCATGTTGCTCACCTCAGCACCAGATAATCGGGACTTGCCATGACCAGCAGCACCGCCGCGTAGATGCGGTTGGTGGTGTTGGTGATGGTATCGAGCGCGGTCTTCATCTGGCCGAGCACGGTCGGGTTGATCTGCCCGGCGGCGAGCAGCAGGTTGAGCTCATCGAGAAGCGCCTGACTATCCCCCGCGATGCCGGTCAGCGCTGAATAGTCCGGTCGCGCCTCGCCCGCCCCGTTCTGGATCAGCGTCTGCATGTAATTGGTATAGGCCACCAGCGACGGTTCGTTGGTGATCTGGAATTCCGGTGCGACCAGATTGTTGGCCGATAGCTGCGTTCCGGGCGGGACATAGCCTGGGCGGAAGAAGTTGAACACGCTCGGTGCGCGGCCGGGGCTCTGGCCGATCCGGTTGGCGGTAGAGTTGGTATTGCCGAACGGCCAGGCATTGGTGGGGGATGTCACCTTGAAGGCCCGCGCCCACTGCACGAGCCGTACCACTGGTTCGCGCAATTTGCCGAAGGTCTGGCTGGCCACCGCATTGTCGTCGCGCGCTTCGGGATCCATCAGGATCGCGCGGATCACCTCCTTCATATCGCCGCGCACCCCGCTGCCGTTGTCGGCGAAGACAGTGGCGACCCGCTGGACATAAGCGGGCGACGGATTGCTGGTGACCAGATGCTGGATCAGCTGCTTGGAAACAAACGGCGGCATGTTGGCATGCTGGAACAGCCCGTCGAGCGCCACCTTGCGCGCGGTGGCGGCATCGCTGCCGATCGGGATGTTGATCCCCAAGAAGCTCGCCCCGCCGGTTTCAAATTGCGCCGGATTGTTGATCAGGCCTAGCTGATGCCGCGCCGGGGTGGTGCTGGTGTTGTTGGCAAATGTGTAGCCAGTCCAGACCCGCGCGGCCTGCGCAACATCGTTCTGGGTGTAGGTCGGCACCGGTTGCCCGCTCGGCTGCTTGAGCGTGCCATCCATGTTGAGCTGGTAGAGCCCGATCGTAAACAGCTGCATCAACTCGCGCGCGTAGTTCTCGTCAGGGATCGAGCCGGTTGTGGTATTGGCTTTGCGGTTGCCCATGAAGGTCAGGTAGAGCGCCATCGCCGTGCTGGTGGAAACGGCTTCCATGATGTTGCGGTAATTGCCGAAGGCATTGTCCCACAGCCCATCGAGATAGGCCGCCATCGCGAACTGGCGGTAGGTCGTACTGATTCCGTCGATTGAGACCACCCACTGCGATAGCAGCGCAAGGCCAACCCGCTGGCGCAGCACGTCGGCGCTGCCCATCAGCTGCGACCACATCATCGGATCGAACCCGGCCTGACCGTTCTGGTTGGCCGCAGCATCGTAGCCCCCGGCGATCAGGAAATCCCAGAACTTCTGCGGCCGGGCCATGGCGAACTGCCCGTTCAGCCAGACGTTGAAGCCCTGTGAGGTGACATCGTTGATCTCAGACTTCGAATAGCCGATCGCCGCTTGGCCCAGAAAACGCGAGGCCTGTTTGGTCGTGATCGGCGGCGCCGAAGGCGGCGGCGGTGGTGGCGGAGGTGGCGGCGGCGGGCTGGTGCCACCGCCGGGGTCGCCACAGGCGGCCAGCGCCAACGAAGCGGCAGTTGCAAGCCCAGCAGCCCCCGTGGGCAGCGCTCGTTCAGGCAGCTCCGACGCTTTCCGATCGATCGCTTCGATGCGAATGGGCGCGGTATCGGCAATCTCGCTCAAACGACCCTCCCTCATGCGGGCTGTTCTGGCCGCGAGGCTAACCCGGAAGGAGCGGTTTCCCAAGCGAGCGGTTAAGTCGTCCACAATTTTCGCGATGAACGATGCGCTAACCAGTCTCAGCAGGTCAGAACAGCTTGGTCAGCTCGTAAAAGAATGCACCGACCAGCGCACTCGCCGGAATGGTGATAAACCAGGCGGTGACAACGCGGCCAGCAACCCCCCAGCGGACCGCACTTGCCTTGCGCGCTGCGCCGGTTCCGATCACCGAACCGGTGATTGCGTGGGTCGTACTGATGGGAATTCCCATCGCTGAGGCACCGAAGACTACGCAGGACCCAGCGGTACTGGCGCAAAAGCCGGTGTGGTGGTTCAGCTTGGTGATCTTGGTTCCCATCGTCTTGATTATCTTCCACCCCCCCGACATCGTGCCTAAGGCAATCGCCAAATAGCACGAGATCGCAACCCAATCGGGCACCTCGACCTTGTCCGCGGCTACCCCGCCAAGGTGCCCGGTCGTGTAAAGCAAGAGCGTGATGACCCCCATGGTCTTCTGTGCGTCATTGCCGCCGTGGCTGACCGAATAGGCGGCCGAGCTGAACAAATGGAGTGTCTTGAAGACCCCTTCGGCCCGGCGCGGCTGGAACCCCTGGAACAGCCATGATGTCAGCAAGACCATTGCCATGGCGATGGCGAAGCCCAGCATCGGGGACAGGAAAATCGCCAACACGGTCTTCAGCGTGCCGCTTTGTACGGTACCGAAACCACTGTGCACGATTGCAGCCCCTAATAGCCCGCCGATCAAGGCATGGCTCGAAGACGAGGGAATACCCCGCAACCAAGTTACAACGTTCCAGACGATCGCGCCCATCAAGGCGCCGAAAATCACTGCCGGGGTTGCATCGTCGGGATTGATGATCCCTTTGGCGATCGTTTTGGCAACGCCGTGACCGACCAGCCAGTAGGCTGCGAAGTTTCCTGCGGCCGCAAACAGCACAGCCACGACCGGCGAAAGCAATCGCGTGGACACAACTGTTGCGATTGAGTTCGCCGCATCGTGCAGGCCATTCAGAAAATCGAACACCAGCGCGATGACAATCAGGCCAACGAGCAGCGGCAAGGCCAGTTCATACATTGCCGCCCTCCCTCAAGCGTGGTCGATGACGAGGCTGTCAATCTCGTTGGCGACGTCCTCAAAAGCGTCAGCCACTCGTTCCATGTGCTTGTAAATCTCGCGACTGACCATAAAGGCCAGCGGATCGCTCTTGCTCTTTTGGGCCTGAAACACCGATTTCATCCCGGCATCGTGCAGCGTATCGACTTGCCCTTCGAGCTGGACAATCCGCGCTGTCAACTCGTGCAAGCGGTGGCCGTTGCGCTCCACGTCGCGCAACAGCGGCAGCGCCTCTGCAATAAGCTTGCTGGCATCGAGCGCGACCAGCGCCATCTCTTTCATTTGAGGATCGAAAGCGGTTACTTCAAACAATTCGATAGCGCTCGCGGTCGCATGCATCTCATCGATCGTATCGTCCATCGCCCCGATCAACGAAGTAATCGCGCCGCGATCAAACGGGGTCAGAAAGGTCTGGCGAACTTCGTGCAGCGTTTCGCGGATGACTTCGTCGGCAGAGTGTTCGGCATCGCGGATTGCCCGGAGCAAGCCCGCGCGATCGCCCTGCCCGCCGGTCAGCTGGACCAGTGCTTCGCCCGCGGCAACCATGGTCGCCGCGTGCCGCTCAAACAGTGCGAAAAAATCACCTGACTTCGGCAGGAGCCGCTGAAACCACCCAAACATTCGCGCCACTCCCCCGAGATTGCGACGCGGATATGACAGTTATGTGACCGATTCGACAGACCGCTTTCCACAGCTCGCTAGAGCCATCCGATCCGCCGGAACCGCCAGAACAGCCCGCCACAGATCACGGCGATTGCCGCCAGTACTGCCGGATAGCCCCACCAAACGCGCAGTTCCGGCATGAAGTCGAAGTTCATGCCATAGATCCCGGCTATCGCGGTTGGCACGGCCAGGATCGCCGCCCAAGCGGCGAGCTGGCGGGTGATCACACCTTGGCGGTGCGCCTCGAGCAGGCTGGCTGTTTCCACCACCGAGGCCAGCGTCTCCTTGAGGCCTGCCACCCGCGCGATGGTTCGCCGGACATGGTCAAGCACATCGCGGAACCAGACCTTGGCGCCCGGATCTATCACCGGCAGCTCGGTCGTGGCGAGGCGCTCGCAGACTTCTTCCATCGGCCCGACGATGCGTTCGAACTTGCGCAATTGTCGGCGCAAGCGGAAGATGCGGCGGATAGTCGCCTGATCGGGAAACTGGTCGATCGCCCGTTCTTCCATCGTCTGGGTTGAGACTTCCAGCTTTTCCATGATCGGCTGGTAGCCATCGACCACGAAATCGAGGATTGCGTGGGCGACATAGTCCGGCCCTTCGATCAGGCGAGTGGCATCGCTTTCCAGCCGGGCGCGCAATTTGTCGTGCGCGCGGCTTGAGCCGAAGCGCACGGTAATCAGGAAATCGCGCGCCAGAAACAGTGCGGTCTGACCATAGGCGATCGTCTCGCCCTCCTCGATTGCGGCGGTCCGCGCGACGATGAACAGCTGGTTGCCATATACTTCTACCTTGGGCAGTTGCAGTGGATTGAGCGCATCTTCCACCGCCAGCGGGTGCAAGCCGAATTGCTGGCTCACAAGCTCCATCTCCTGCGCACTCGGCTCACGCAGGCCGACCCAGTCAAACGAATGGAGCGGCAGCCCGGCGCGCGGCTTGCCATCGACCGGCAGCTCGGCTTCGGTAACAACGCCGCGCAGATAGCGGCGGGCGGCAACAGTGGTCATGGGCGCAGGGTCTGGCAAAGCCAGAGCTGGCTGGCAATCCTGCATCCATCATGTTAGGCGAACGGTTAAATACTGACACACATGTTAGTTGACCGGAGGATGCGGCGATGAATGCAATGGCCCCGATCGAAGAATGCCTCGACATGATCATTGTCGGCGCGGGAATTTCCGGGATCGGCATGGCGGTGCACCTCAAACAGGATTGCCCGGGCAAGAGCTTTGCGATCCTTGATCGGCGCGATCAGATCGGCGGAACCTGGGATTTGTTCCGCTATCCGGGGATCCGTTCAGATTCGGATATGCACACGCTGGGCTTCAGCTTTGCCCCATGGAAGCACGAAAAATCCATCGCCGATGCGCCGGCGATCCTCGAATACCTGAACGACATTGCCGATCAGTTCGGGCTGCGCCAGCGGATGCGGTTCGGGCAAAAGGTGCTCTCGGCCGATTGGGACAGCAAGGCCGCGCGCTGGACTGTGGTAAGCGAGCAGGCCGATGGTTCCCATCAACGGCTGCAAGGGCGGTTCCTGTTCCTGGGATCGGGCTATTACGATTACGACGATCCTTACGATGCCGGGTTCAAGGGTCGCAGCGCCTTCAAAGGCACGATCATCCACCCGCAGTTCTGGCCCAAGGACTTCGACTACACTGGCAAGAAGGTGGTGGTAATCGGATCGGGCGCGACTGCGGTAACCATCGTCCCGGCGATGGCCCGTTCCGGCGCAGCGCACGTCACCCAGTTGCAACGCACCCCCACATACATGGTAAGCCGCCCGGCCCGCGATGCGTTGGCCAATGGCCTGCGGAAGGTGCTGCCTGAAAAGCTGGCCTACGCGATCACCCGCTTCAAGAACATCACGCTGCAGGACTGGACCTTCAAGCGGGTACGCAAAAACCCTGAAAAGGCCCGCGAATTTCTGCTGGGCGAGACAGCCAAGAACCTGGGGCCCAATTTCAACGAGATCGACTTTGTGCCCCCCTACAACCCCTGGGAGCAGCGGTTGTGCCTGGTGCCAGATGCGGATTTCTTCACCGCCATCAACGCAGGCAAGGCCAGCGTGGTGACGGATCACATTGACAGCTTCGATGCCACCGGGATCAAGCTCAAATCGGGCCGACACCTTGATGCCGATGTGATCGTGACTGCCACCGGGCTCAAGCTGGCGGTCGCCGGCAAGATCGCGGTTGCGGTCGACGGCCAGCCGGTCGATTTCAGCAAGACCTTCTATTATCGCAATTGCATGTTCTCGGGCGTGCCGAACCTGGCGGCAGTGTTCGGCTATATCAATGCCAGCTGGACCCTGCGGGTCGATATCATCGGCGAATATGTGACGCGGCTGCTCAACCAGATGGATGCCTTCGGCGCCGTGGCCGCAACCCCGGTAATCCCGGCCGGCACCGAGCTGGAGGCTGACGATGTCTTTGCCGATTTCAGTTCGGGCTATCTTGAGCGCGGCAAGGACATGATGCCCAAGAATGCGCCCAACCTGCCCTGGCGGCTCAATCAGGACTACAAGCGCGACCGGCAGGATATGCGCCAGGCCCCGATCGATGACGGGGTGCTGCAATTTACTAGAACGAGGCAACTGGTCGAAGCCTAGGAATTGTCCTAACAGCGCGTGATGACAGACCCGCACCGTATCTGGACCGCCGCACTGCTGGTGATCGGCGATGAGATTCTCTCGGGCCGCACGCACGATAAGAATATCGCGCAAGTCGCCTCGTGGCTGGGCGTGCAGGGTATTCGCCTGAAGGAAGTCCGCGTGGTGGCGGACGATACCGCGGCGATTGTCGCGGCGGTCAATGCTCTGAAGGCCGCCAACGATTACCTGTTCACCACTGGCGGCATCGGCCCGACGCACGACGATATCACTGTCGATGCCGTGGCCGAGGCGCTGGGCGTTGCGGTGGTGATCCATCCCGAGGCGCGGGCAATCCTCGAACGCTATTACGAAAGCCGCGGCGGGCTCAACGAAGCGCGGCTGCGCATGGCTCGGGTACCCGAAGGGGCTGAGCTGATCCGCAACAAGATGTCGGGCGCACCGGGCATCCGGATCGGCAATGTCTTTTTAATGGCTGGGGTTCCGGCGATCACTGCGGGCATGCTCGATGCGCTGACGGGTGAGCTGGAAGGCGGGCTGCCCCTGATTTCACTGACGATAGGTTCCTGGGCCCCCGAAAGCGAAGTGGCCGACTTGCTGCGGGAGACCGAGCAGGCGCACGCCGGGGTTTCGATCGGGTCCTATCCGTTCTTCCGCGATGGCCGGGTGGGCGCTAACTTTGTGATCCGGTCGACTGACGAAGTGCTGCTGGAGACATGCGGCGAAGCGCTGGTGCTGGGCCTGCGCGCGGCGGGCCGCGAGGCGGTGCCAGGTGGGATTTAGCCTAGCCATGCTGCTCGCCGCCGCCACCCCTGCCCCGGCCACGCTGGAGGATTTCAAGACCGTGCTCGCGGCCGCGCCGACTGCGACCGAGGGGTTGGAGACCTGGTGCCAGTCCCGCTTCGGCCTGACCGAGCGCGTCCGCGCCACCAAGGTCCTCGCCAGTTCGAACGAGCCAAGCGGCCGGATCCGCGATGCGCTCGATATCGGCAGTGAAGAGCGGCTGGCCTATCGCCGCGTCCGCCTCTCTTGCGCCGGGCGCGAGCTGTCGCTGGCTTACAACTGGTATGTGCCCGCGCGGTTGACCCCGGATATGCTGCGCCAACTGTCCGAAACCGATACGCCGTTCGGCCGGGTTGCCCAGCCGCTTGGCTTCAAGCGCGAGCCAATCCCCGGCCCCTGGAGCGGGCCTGAGCTTTGCCCCGAAGGCACCGTCCTGACCAACCGCGCGCTGCTGCGCCTGCCCAACGGCAAGCCGTTGGCGATGGTGGTGGAGTGTTACACCAAGGCCGTGCTGGAAGACTAACGCACGGCGGGTTTGGGCGCCGCGGCACGCAGCGGTTTGCCCTTGTCGACCACCAGTGTCACCACAACAGCGGCGGCTGTCCCTTCTCGGTTTACGCCATTGTGCGCCACGCCGCGCGGCATGGTGAAGCTGTCACCTTCTTCCAGCGTGAGCACCCCGGCGGCGGTGTGCAGTTCGAGTTCGCCATCGACCACGGTGGCGATTTCGATCCCCGGATGGGTGTGCCAACCGCTTTCCGCGCCGCCGGCGAATTCGCGGGTCTGGACGATCACTTGCTGCGGGCCCTGGTCAGCCGGCACGTCGACTTCGGCCATGGTGATCGGCGGCGATGATGGCGCGACCCCGGTTGCGGCGGTTGTTGTGGCGGCCAGCAGAACAAGCAAGCGCATCAGCTATTTCCTTTCAGACAAGGTTGCTTCGGCCCATCGGCAACCGCGCGAGCCTTTTCGTTCTGGCCGGACTGCGGGCGGATCTGGGCGACAACGCAGCCTTGCTGCAAATCGACCACCAGCAAGAGCGCGGTCGGGCGCTCAGGCCGTTCGGGGTCTTCCACCACGCTGTTGCGCATAATGAGTGCAGCCGGCGGCGCACCGCTGCCGGGGCTGCGCCATTCCATCGTATCGCCAAGCGTGTTGAAGCCGCCGCCGGTCAAGGCGAGCAAGTTCAGCGGCTTCGCCGGTTTGCCCTTCTGCAACAGCTGGGCATCGTCCCGCGCATCGCCATAATCGATCTGCAGCGCCCAACCGTCAGGCCCGTCGCAGTGCGATTGCGACCAGTCCTCGCCCTCGTTGCTGTCGGTCACCTCGCAGTCCTTGAGCGAGGTGTAGCGCGATGTCGGACCACTCGAAGCGCTGGCAGATGGGCTGACGGCGACCGGTGGGACGGTAGCACTGCTGCTCGGCGCAGCGGCAGGCGCCTCCTCGCCGGCAGGTTTGGAACAGGCGGCAAGTAGCGCCAGCGGGACGATGGGGATGAGTCGTTTCATTCCCGACAAGCTGCCACAAACAGCCAACCCAAAGCAAAGGCCGGGAAGGTTTCCCCTCCCGGCCCTGCAATGCTTTGGCAAATCAGCGAGAAATTACCCGCCGTGGACTTCCGCCACGTCAAGCTTCAGCCCCGGGCCCATCGACGAGCTCAGCGCGGCCTTGCGCAGGTACTTGCCCTTGGCGCCGGCCGGCTTGGCCTTGACCACGGCATCGACGAAAGCTTCGAAATTGGCCTTCAGCGCCTCGTCCGAGAAGCTCATCTTGCCGATGCCGCCGTGGATGATCCCGGCCTTTTCGACGCGGTATTCAACCTGGCCGCCCTTGGCCGCCTTGACGGCTTCTTCGACATTCGGGGTAACCGTGCCGAGCTTCGGGTTGGGCATCAGGCCCTTGGGTCCGAGCACCTTGCCCAGACGCCCGACCACACCCATCATATCCGGCGTGGCGATCACGCGGCCATAATCGAGGTTGCCGGCCTGCATGTCTTCCAGCAGGTCTTCGGCACCAACCTTGTCGGCACCGGCGTCCAGCGCCTTCTGGGCGTTGTCACCGCGGGCGAAGACCGCAACCTTGACGTCCTTGCCGGTGCCCGAAGGCAGCACGACCATGCCGCGGACCATCTGGTCGGCGTGACGCGGATCAACGCCCAGATTGAGCGCGACTTCGACGCTCTCGTCGAACTTGGTGGTCTTGAGTTCGCGCAGCAGCTTCAGCGCATCGTCGAACGAGTGCAGCGCCTGGTTATCGCCCAGCTTCTCGGCGAGCATCTTCGCCTTCTTGGTCAGCTTTGCCATGTCCTTAGCCCTCCACCACGTCGAGGCCCATCGAACGCGCGGAGCCTTCGATGATCTTGGTTGCCTGTTCGATATCGTTCGCGTTCAAGTCGGCGAACTTGGTCTGCGCGATCTCGGCGAGCTGCGAGCGCTTGATCGTGCCGCCCGAAACCTTGCCCGGCTCCTTCGAGCCCGACTTGAGGCCGGCGGCCTTCTTGATCAGGAACGAGGCCGGCGGGGTCTTGGTCACGAACGTGAACGACCGGTCGGCATAGACGGTGATGATCGTCGGGATCGGCATAGACTTTTCAAGGTCCTGCGTGGCGGCGTTGAACGCCTTGCAGAATTCCATGATGTTCACGCCGCGCTGGCCCAGCGCAGGCCCGATCGGCGGTGAGGGGTTGGCAGCGCCCGCAGGCACCTGCAGCTTGATATAGCCTTCAATCTTCTTGGCCACGACATGGCCTCCTTTCTTCCTGTTGCCAAGGCCCGCAGTTTCAGGGCCAGAGCGCAGAGTGAGCGGTCAAGCAGCCGGTCCACAAACCAGCCTCCCGCGCGGAATCACCCAGCTGGAGCCGGGCGAAGTCGCGCGGATAGGCGAACTGCGGCCAATTTGCAAGGCGCAAGCTGCCGATCCGCCTTGCTGAAGCGCTACAGCAGAAAGTCAGACCCGCCGCCCGGCAGATCATGCCAGACTGACAGTTCAGGTTGCACCGCAGCGTCCAGTGTCGGGCGTTCGGTCATGGCACGTTGCAGGCCTGCTGCGGCCAACTCCGCGAAATCGAACAGCAGGGATGTTGCGGCCAGTTCAGGTCCCAGGTCTGCCAGATTGAACTTGTCGCCAGACTTCAGCGGCTCCTGACTTGCCGCTTGCCAGTTGATCGTGATCCGGTCCTTGTCGATCAGCTGGCCGCCGCTGCCACCCCTGCCCAGATCGTTGTGCGTGAAGACCAGCGTGGCCGGGCCGGTATAACCCGGCTCGCCTTGCAGGGAGAGGCCGTTCAGCGCCGCATTGATATTCGCCAGCGTCCCGGTCATCTTGATCAGTCCGGTGCCATTGCCGGAAACCGTCAGACCGGCAGTCGATGCGAGGGTCAGCGTACCGTGATCGGTCGCCACCTTCACCCGCACTGTGCCCGCACCGGCATCAACATCGGTAATCACCAGGGCATTGGCGTTGGCGGAGGAGAACACCAGCGCGCCGCCGGCCGTCCCAGTCTGCGCGGCCGGGACGATATTGACCGGCGCGTCGTTGACCGCCGTCACATTGTAGGTCAGTGTATTGGGCGTAGGATCGGTATCGACCCCGCCATTTGCCGTTCCGCCATTGTCCTGAACCTGGAATGTGAACGAGGCAAGGCCATTTCCATTGGCATTGGCCGGCGGGACATAGACCAGGCGGGGAATATCAGCGCTATTGACCAATTGCCCCGCAGTTACCGGTGTGCCGAGCGCGCCGGTGCCGGGCCCGTCAGTGTCGAAGTAAAGCGTTCCGGCGGTTGGCAGCGTGGTGATGATGACCGCCTGCAGGGCCTGACCCTCGCTTAACACCGATGTCCCGTGATCGTCAAAACCGAAATTGGAGATATTCAAGGCCACTGCCTGGTCTTCGTTGATGGTGCGGGTTAAATCCGTCCCGGTGGGTGCATCGTTGATGCCGACAACGATCATGCTGCTGACAACTGCGGTACTGGCACCGTCGCCATCATTCAGCGTGATCGTGATCGTGCGCTGGCCGCTGACCGGATCCTGCTGATTACCGCTGGAGTAGAAGATTCGTTGCAGCACCAGCTGCACCCGATCGGGGGTTGCATCAGGGCCGAAGGAGATGACCAACGGTTCCCCGACGATCTGCACGCCCGAGACACTGCCAATCACAACGCCGTTGACGACCACATTGCCGGCGGTGACCGAAACGGTGCTGTCCTGGAAAATGCCGATGCGGTCCCGCGTTGGCACCGCACCTGCCGTGACGGCAACGCGCAAAAGACCGGTATCGAAGTTGGCGCTATCCAGATCGGCGATGACGGCATTGGCGCCAACGTCAATCCGTGACGAGGTTTGCAGGTCTTCGGTGTAGGTCGCAAAGTCACCATCCAGGCCGGTGATGGTCGGCGCATCGTTGACCGGCAGGATGTTGAGCGAACGCGTGTTTGCCGCAGCGATCTCGCCCGTGGCGTCGGTCACGCGGAAGGTGAACGCGGCGTAATTGTTGCCGCTGACGTTCGCCTCGGGCGTGAAACGCAAATCACCGGCGGCTACCTGTGCCGCAGTGACGAACACGGGCAGGGTCAGCGGGGCGCCGTTCAGCGTGAAGGTGCCACTACCGGATGTACTGTCGATCCAGACCCCGCCAAAGGCATCGCCATCGGCATCGGCATAGCCAAAGTAGACCGGATCATTAAGCGTCAGGACGGCGTCTTCGTAGAAATTGATCGAACCGTCGAGACCGCTTGGCCGGGCATTGGGCCCGGGCTGGCCCTGGCCGCGCGCGGCGGAACCATCGACCGCACCTGCTTCCTTGTCGGTCAGGTTATCTGCCGGCGCGAATCGAAATGATAAATCGTGCATCGAACTGCCCCCAATTCTGCGCCCGGACGGGAGCCATGAAGGCTTGCTGGATCAGAATCAAGACCATGGATGCGGATTTGCGCAGGCCGGCCGCAATTCCAGGCGGCTGCCAGCTCTACTTCGCCAGTTCGACCTGTTCGAAGTCCAGCTCGACCGGCGTGGGCCGCCCGAAGATCGAAACCGAAACCTTGACCCGGTTCTTGTCGAAATCGAGCTCTTCGACCACGCCGTTGAAGGTGGCGAAGGGTCCGTCGAGGACTTTGACCGAATCGCCGATTTCGTAATCGACGTGGATGTGGCGCTTGGGCTCGGCAGCGGCCTGATCGCGCGCGCCGAAATAACGCGCGGCTTCGCGGTCGCTGATCGCTTGCGGCTTGTTGTTGTTACCCAGGAACCCGGTGACCTTGGGGGTGTTCTTGACGAGGTGGTACACGTCATCATTCATCGCCAGCTTGGCGAGGACATAACCGGGCATGAACTTGCGTTCGACCTGCACTTTCTTGCCGCGCTTGACCTCGGTCACCGTCTCGGTCGGCACTTCAACCTCTTCCACCAGCGCGGAGAGGCCAAGCCGCTCTGCGTCAGCCAGGATCTGATCGCGGACCTTGTTTTCGAAACCGGAATAGGCGTGGATGATGTACCAGCGGGCCATAATATCTCTCTGGGGAAACTCTTTGAATGGACGTCGGCTGGGCGCTTAGGCCAGCGACAGCAGGAAGCGGACGATCGAGCCGAACACAGTATCGACCCCGAGGAAGAACAGCGCGAGGATCACCATCATAATGCCGACGAAGATCGCGGTGCGCGAGGTTTCGGCCCAGGTCGGCCAGACGACCTTGCGGGCTTCTGCCTGAACTTGGCGGACGAATTCGCCGGGGCTGGTCTTGGCCATTGCTGACGCCTCTTAAGAGTTAGGTATCGAACCACTTCCGCCATAGGCTCCGCGCCGCCCCGGACTGGTCCGGGAGGGGCTGGTGCGGCTCCGATGTCGGAAGACACTGGCGCATCTAGCGAGCGACGCGGGGTTTTGCAAGCCGCGCCAGCAGGGCATTGCGGTGCCGCCAAACCACGGTCGCGCCTTTGGGCAGCTTGCCAGCCGGATCATCACCCACGAACCACAGGTAGTCTGCTGCCTTTGCGGGCTTGAAGTGCGACAAGTCCACCGCCTGCCCCTTGTGCACGAACAGCCGCTGCGAAGGATCGGTAAACAGCAATCCTTCTGGCACTGCGCCCTTGCGGATCGCCAGCATGTGCACATTGGGCAGGGCGAAATGCATGTTGGTCAAGGCATCGCGCCGCAGGGTGGCGTAGCCGCCAACGTGCTCGAAAGTATCAAAGTGCCAGTCGCCCAGCCCGACTGTGACCAGACTCGCCACGCGCGCGCCTTGCGGGACATGATCGAGCGCGGTTAACAAATGTTCGGTCTCGCGCGAATTGTGGTGCCAGGTGAAGCTGGTCACCCCCAGCCGGGTCAGGAACAGCGCGAGCGGCAGCAGCAGCACAAGCCTTGGGGCGCGCCAGGCGATCGACAGGCAGCCCGCCAGCAATCCGGCCGAGATCAGCCGGTAATCGGCGTAGTCTCCGCCGAAAATGTGGCGCGGCATGGCGAGCGAGCCGATCACCATGATGATCGAGGCCCAGCCGATCCGGCCGTCGATCCGGCGAAAGCCCAGCACCAGCAGGAAGATCAGGCCAATGAGGATCATTGAGCCGATATCGAGCCATTCGATCTGATCGCGCATCCCGCGGATCCACAGCACCTGTTTGAAGAACAGCGGCGACGGGCCATACTGCAGACTACCCTTGGTCCCTCCGCCGAGCAGCAGCATGGCGAAAGGCAGGCACAGCGGCCAGGGCGCCACGAAGGCGCGCCAGCTTTTGTTGCGGCTCCATTCGTAGCCGAAGACCAGAATGCCCAGCACCCCCCAGCCCGAAACATGGCAGAGCCAGATCAGCGGGGCGATCAGGATGAACAGCGCCCAGCGCCACTTCCATTTCTCAATTTTCACCCAGGCCGCGAAGGCAAACAGCGCGAGCGAAAGCGACAGCGTGTAATTGAGGAAACCGAGCAGCAACGAGGGCTGCCAGATGAAGCTGAAGGCGAGCAGCGAAGCAAAGCCGATCCGCCCGCGCAAGGCCCAGCCGACGGTAATGATCGAAAGCCCGGTCAGCACCGGCACCATGCCAACGATGATCCGCGCGCCGGTCTCCAGCCCGAATATTTTGGCCAGCGGGATGACCAGCAAGTCGGCGCCCAGATTGCCTGCCCAGTGCCAGTTGAAATCGTAAAACTGCTGCAGGAACGGACTGTTCGCGCGCTCCAGCATCACGTGATAGCGCGCCAGATGCGCCGGGTAGTCGCTCATCTGCGGATAGGTTGCGAGCAGCACCGGCAAGCAAGCGAGGAGCGACAGCGCGATGCCCAGATAGAGCCCTTCGCGCGGCGGCAAGGGGCTGAGCCACCACGAGGTGCGGGGCTGATCTTGGGAGGAACTGGCCGTCATCGCAGTCATTATCACAGACCAGAGAGGCTGGCAGGAGTGGCAGGATTCGAACCCGCGGCCCTCGGTTTTGGAGACCGATGCTCTACCAACTGAGCTACACTCCTGCAGGCAGAGGGGCCTCTAGGGGCTTGGCAAGCGGATGGCAAGGCCATCCTTTGCGTGTCTCACCCCGCTCAGCGGACGGCGACGATCAAGCCCGACGGGTTCTTGATCACATCGAAATTGCCGCGTCCGTCGCATTCCACGATCATCGTGTTCGCGCCTATGAAAACAACGACAAAGCCCACGCGTTTCGGATCGATCGGCAAGCGATTAGAACAGAGCCTCTGTCCTGACAAAACGGTCTGAGCGGGCAGATACATCTCGGAAAAATAGAGCGTATCCTTCAGCCGCGAATAATAGCTCACCATTGCCATCAAGCTCAGCAAAATCACGACCACGCGAATGCGGCGGGTTAGTTGCCCGGCCGGTTGGGGGCGAAAATGGTGCAAGCCCAAAAGCGCAAGCGCGATCATGCCAATGATCGTAAGTGAACCGGCTGACAACATATGCGACCAACCGGTGATCGCCCCCGATACCCTGCCGATCAACCAAGCCAGTCCCGCCGCCAACAGCGCGGTCAAAACCAGATTGGCAAGCAGGTTGGGAGGCATACGCAGCCGTAAGAGCAGCCTTATAGCGGCCATGTCGGCCAGCCAGATAATCGGGATCAAAACCAGCAACCAGGGCGCGATGGTGAACAGCGTGTTGAAGCTGATCGATACGATGTCAACCAGATCAATCACTTTGAACAAGCCCGGACGCAGCGCATCGAGGTTGAGCTTTAGAGCGAATGCCGCCAGCACCAACGCCACTGCCCCCACCGCGCTGGTGAGTTCAAGGATCGCGTAAATCGAGCGCGTGGCCGAACGCGGCGGGTTGGCTGGGACTGGCGCTATCGCATCGGTCGATTGGTCCATGCGGTCTTATCCGATTGCTTTTCAAAATAGGCAATGGTGCTACCCTAGCGCCATGCACGCCCCCGCTCCATCTGCGGTGATCGATCCGGACATGCTGATGCTGGCCTACCGCAGCGGCATCTTCCCGATGGCGGACAGCCGCGACGATGCCGAGGTGTTCTGGGTCGAGCCGCGCCACCGGGCGGTCTTGCCGCTAGGTGGCTTCCACTTGTCCAAGTCGCTCGCGCGGACGCTGCGGCGCGGGCGGTTCGAAGTGACCTGCAACGCGGCCTTTGCAGCGGTGATGCAGGAATGCGCCGGGCCGCGCCGAGATGGCGGGGGAACCTGGATCAGCGGGCGGATCGAAGCGAGTTACCGGCTGCTCCACCAGCAGGGCCAAGCCCACTCGATCGAATGCTGGCAAGATGGCAAGCTGGTGGGCGGGCTTTACGGTGTGGGCTTTGACAGAGCGTTCTGCGGCGAATCGATGTTCAGCCGGGTGCCCGATGCCTCAAAGGTTGCGCTGGCCTGGCTGGTCGCGGCCTTGCGGCGGGCGGGTGCGCAACTGCTCGACTGCCAGTTCATCACCGATCACCTCGCTTCGCTGGGCGCAGTCGAGATCGATCAGGCCGAATATCTGGCGCGGCTGCGCGCCGCTCAGAGCCCGACTGCGGGCGACGGGGCCGCTTTGGGTGCAGCCTTGGGCGCCGGGGCGGCGCTGGCACTGCCGGACGGCTTTGGCGCGCTGCTGGCCGATGCCGCCGGGGCGGGACTGTCCTCTTCGCCCGGGAATTTCATCGCGCAGGCTTTGACCCAAACGTCATAGACCGGGTGTTCAACCACGTTGAGGCTGGGCGATTCCTTGAACAGCCAGCCGGAAAAGACCTTGCGCCAGGCCAACGGCTTGTCGGCAGTTTCGCGCTCTTCAACGAAGACCTGCACGAAAGCACCGGTTTCCTGCGGCTGTTCCCACGGCAGGGTCCGCTCGCAGCTGTCGAGCTTGACCACCACGTTGCCCACGCGGCGCGATTCGCCCGGCTTCATCACCAGATCCTGGCTGAGATTGTTGCGCTTGTTGAGCAGACCGATCGTAGCCACGCGGTCTTTCACCGGGGTGCCATATTCGCTTTCGACTACCGGGGCCGAGCCCTTTTGCGTGGCCAAAGCCTTGGGCACGCCGGTCGCAGCAGCCTGCGGATCGCCCTGCCCCTTGCACCCGGCCAGCGCCAAGGCGGCAATCGCAGCGAGAACTACCGCGCGCGCCATGCTCAGGTGTCCGGGCTCCAAGCCTGATAGTCGCCCGTGGCGCGCGCGCGCTGCCCGCCGCGTTCGAGCGCACCGGCGGGGCGATAGGCGGCGGCGGTGCCAGTGGCGTTGGGGGTAAACTCTGCTTCCCAGATGCGCGGCGGCGGCAGGTTGCTTTCAGGCACGCCATCGAAGCTGCCATGCAGCCAGCCGTGCCATTCGGAAGGCACATTGCTGGCATCGTTGCTGCCCGCATAGATCACCCAGCGCCGTTCCTGCCCAGCGAAGGGATGCCCCTTCGGATAGGGCTTGCGCCCGCGATAGTACTTGTTGCCCGCCGCATCGCTGCCGACCTGTTCACCGGTCAGTGCCGAATTGAACAGTGTGCCGATGGTGGCGCCGTCCCACCAGGTGAAGATCTTGCCGAGGATTCCCATGGCGCTGGCGTTAGCCGCCCCCATCGCGGCGGGCAAGCGGGGATGCATCGTTGCGGCGTTGCGGGGCCTTGGTAAAGCTCCAGCCGTCCGGACCCGCACGCGCCACCAGATTGCCCAGCGACATCGGCTGGCGCGCGATCAGGCTTTCGAACAGCCGCGCCAGCGCCGATCCGCGCGGTGCCTCCTCGCCCAGTTCGCGAACAATCCGGGCGAGCACGCGCAGCGCCACCGCCTTGGGGGCCTGCGGGCGATAGGTCAGGCCGAGCGGGGCCTTGTTGACGCAATCGCTCCATTCGCGATTGGCAGCCCAATCAAGCGCCGCATCGGCATCGGCCAGATTTGCAGCGCTCGCTGCGATGGCCGGCACATCGAGCCAATCCGCGCTGGCCAGGGCCTTGCGCAGGCGCGCACGATCGAACCGGTCATCGCGGTTCGAGGGGTCCTGCGCTGCGGTGAGACCGCTCTGCGACACAATCTGTTCAAGCTCGGCCCGCCGCCAGCCAAGCAGCGGGCGCAGCAACGGCAGCCGAGTCTGCGGCACCAGCCCCTTCGCGCGCACTCCAGCCAGTCCAGCCACGCCGGAGCCCCGGTTGAGGCGCAGCAGCAGGGTTTCGGCCTGATCGTCGGCATGATGGGCAGTGGCGAGCGCAGCCAGCCCGCGCTGCTCCATCCACCCGGCCAGCGCCGCATAGCGCGCGCTGCGCGCTTCGGCCTGAACATTGCCGGGATTGAGCGTGACGGCCAGCGTAGCGTGGGGAACGCCCAGATCACGGCAGGCCGACGCAACCAGGGCCGCCTCGCCCGCTGCTTCTGCCCGCAGCCCGTGATCGACAGTCGCCGCTTCGATCCGCCCGGGCAGCGCCGCATGTGCCAGCAGCAGCATCGCCAAACTGTCTGGCCCGCCAGAAACGGCCAGCCCCAGCTTGCCTTCACTGACCCACAGCGCCGCCAGATCAGCGGCGAAGCGCGCAATCAAATCGGGCGGCAGCGATCTATCAATTGCAGGTCACCCCAGCGCGGGTCGAATCGTACTGCGCCTTGAGCCGCCCCGCCGCTTCGCGCGGATACTCATTCACGAACTGCGACAGCGCCACGCAGGCACGCTGGGTGTCCTTGAGCTGGCGCATCGATTCGGCCAGGAACAACAAGCTGTCGGGCGCGCGTTCACCGGCCTTGTTGGCCTGATAATTCTGCAGAAACCAGGTCGCCGCATCGCGCGGCTTTCCTTCGTCCAGCAGCGAGCGGCCCAGCAGATTGCGGGCATAGCTGACCCGGCTGTGGCGCGGATACTTGTCAAGGAACAGCTTGAGCTGCTGCTGCGCTTCGGGGTGGAACTTGGCTTCCCACAGCCGGAAACCATAGCTGTATTCATCATCGCCCGGATCGTCGGTCGCCGGCTTCTGGATCGCGCGGACGGCGGCAAGGCGCTGCGCCGAAGGCCCGCTGGCGGCTGTAGCAGTGGGGCGCGGGCTGGGAGTAGCGGTGGCGGTGGGACGCGGAGTTGGCGCCAGCGTGGGCGCAGCGGTCGGCGTGGGTGTAGGCGTTGCCGTGGGTGCCGCCCCGGCCGAGCGGAGCGCGGCAACCTGGGCTTCAAGCTGCGCGAGTTTGTTGGTGTTGACCTCAGTCTGCGATGTCAGCCGCGCGATCTGCGCTTCGAGCGCGTCCATCCGGGTCAGCAGATCGCTGACGGGCGTGGTCGCCGGAGTTCCAGCCGGAGTAGTCGCAGCGCCGGTTGGGGTGACCTGCGGAGGAAAGAACTTGCCGTCGCCGCCCGGAAAAACCACGCGCTGCAAGGCGCGCATTTCCGCCTCGAGCTTGCGCAGCCGCGCCTCAGCCGCCGGATCGGCAGTCGATTGCGCCAGCACCGGCAGAGTCGGCGCGACCATTGCGAGCGCCAATGCAACAACCAGCGGTTTGCGGAACTTTGCGGGCTTGGTCATTTCATATCGTCCTGATCGCTCTGGTCCATTTGCCGCACGGGCACCAAACCGGGGATGAACAAAGGTTGCGAGGCGCCGAATAGCGTTAACGACGCCCCGCTGTCGAGCGCGGGCGAACACCTATCCGCAACTGGTTCAGGTGGCAGTGGGTGTCGGCGCTTCCGCCGCAGGCTGCGGTTCGGGAGCCGGTTCGACCGTCGCGGTTGCTACCGGTGCCGGTTCGCTCGCCCGGACCGACCGACGCGGCGCACTGGGCCGTTCGCGCGGCTGAGCCTGACGCGGCGCAGATCCACCGGGGCTAGTCGGCTGCGACAGAGCCGCAGCCGTCGCCGTTCCGCGCGCCAGCAGTGCCGCAGCAGTCACAGGGACATCCTTTACCATCTGCTGGACTTCGGCGATCTTGGGTACGGGCTGGCCGCCCACGGTGATCGCCAAGGCCTCAGGCCGCGCGGTCCACAGCAGCACTTGCGGGGTTTCGGCGGGGATCGTGTAGCTCTCGCCCTGCGCGAGCTGCTTTTGCAGCAGTTGCACGCCGTTGCCGTCGTAGAATTTGACCCAGATGTCCGGGGCAAGCGCGGTAAAAACAACCGGGCCACCGGCCGGTGCTGCTTGCGTCGGTGCGGCCTGGCTAGCTGCCGCACTGGGGGATTCCGCCGGGAGCAGCGAGGGCAATTCCGCCCCGCCGCCGCTGCGCCACCAGATAAGCGCTGCCACAACGAGTACCAGCGCGATCAGCCCTGCGACCCAGGCGAGCGCCGAGCTGGGCAGGCGCGAAGGGTCACCGGGCTCGAAAGTTTGGACGGTCCGGCGCGGCGCTTCCGGTTCCGCCAGCGACAGTTCTTCGCGCACAGCGGCGATGATCGCGTCAGTTTCGCCGCCTACTGCTCGGGCATAGGAGCGGGCAAAGCCTGTGGCATAGGTCCGCGCGGGCAAAGCCGCATAGTTCCCTTGCTCAATCGCCAGCAAATAGCGCTCGGCGATCTTGGTCTTGTCAGCCACTTGCTTGAGCGTCATTCCCGCCGCTTCGCGCGCGCGCAGCAAGCGCGAGCCGGCAGTATCCAGCGGCAGTTCCGCTTCAATCGCTTCGTCTTCTGTCATCCCGACCCCGGATAGCTATATTATTGGCTTTTTCCCGAAGCGCGCGACAAACGCGGCTTGCGCCGCAAAGTCAACGCAATTTCGCGTGCCGCACTCGATTGCAGCGACAGTCTGCACCCGGCACATGACAGTCCGGGGACAGACCGTGCAGTGCCCTTAGTCGCAATCGACCCCACGCGCCGCAGCCCAGTCGCCCAGCGCAGCGCGCAGGTCGGGCGGGGGTGAGGCCAGCCAAGCGGACATCGCCGCGCCGATTTCGTTCACATCGACCTTGCGGACCAGTTCCTTGACCGGCCCGACGGCAGCGGGCGTAATCGACAGACGGCGGATGCCGAGCCCCAGCAGCGCCAGCGCCTCCAGCCGCCGCCCGCCCATCTCGCCACAAACCGTCACGTCGACATTATGCCCGGCCAGCGCGGCCATTACCCGCTTCAGGAACCGCAGGATAGAGGGACTTAGCCAGTCATAGCGTTCGGCAAGTTTGGGATGGGCGCGATCGGCAGCGAACAGGAATTGGGTCAGGTCGTTGGTGCCGATCGAAAGGAACGAAAGGCTGGGTGCCAGCACATCAAGCTGTTCGGCCAAGGCCGGGACTTCCAGCATCGCGCCATAACGGATCGCAGAAGGCAGCGGCTTCTTCTGGGTCTTGAGGAAGGAGCGCTGCGCTTCGAACATCGCCTTGGCCGCTTCAAACTCCCACGGCTCAGACACCATCGGGAACATCACGTTGAGCGTTTTGCCTGCCGCCGCTTCCAGCAAGGAGCGCGCCTGGACCTTCAGCAACCCCTCGCGCTCCAGTGCGACGCGCAGCGCGCGCCAGCCCATCGCCGGGTTCTCTTCATGCTCGCCGTCGTTGTGGCGCAGATAGGGCAGCACCTTGTCCCCGCCGATGTCGACCGTGCGGAACACCACCGGCTTGTCCCCGGCGGCATCGAGCACATCGCGGTAAAGCCGGGTCTGGCGCTCACGCGCGGGGAGCGTGGCAGAGACCAGGAACTGGAACTCGGTGCGGAACAGCCCAACACCATCGGCACCCGTCAGCGCCAGATTGGGCATGTCATCGCGCAGCCCGGCGTTCATCATCACCGTGATCCGCGTGCCATCGCGCGTGAAGGGCTCGACATCGCGCAACGCGCTATAGGCAGCCTGGCGTTCGCGGTTCTTGGCGAAGCGCGCGTCGAACGCTTCGATCATCGCGCTGTTGGGCCGGACCGTGACCGTGCCGGCATCGCCATCGAGCAGCAGCACATCGCCTTCGCGCAGTTTGGTGCGCAGCGACTTGACCCGCCCGAGCACCGGAATCCCCATCGCCCGGGCCACGATCACCACGTGGGCGGTGAGCGAGCCTTCTTCAAGCACCACGCCTTTGAGCCGCCGCTTGTCATATTCCAGCAGCTCGGCCGGGCCGAGATTGCGCGCGATCAGGATCGTGTCGCCGCGCAGGCCCTGGCTGGCGGCGGTGCCGA
>CAZVMC010000021.1:0-27889 GCA_964628635.1 uncultured Novosphingobium sp.
CCGAGCGCCCCGAAGGCGTGGCGGCCGGAACCGCAAGGCTGGTCGGCGCGAATGCCGCCACGATCGTGTCGGAGACCGTTCGATTGCTGGATGATCCCGAGGCTTACCTTGCGATGGCGCGAGCGCACAACCCCTATGGCGACGGCAACGCCAGCAACCGAATTGCGCAGATCATCGCGCAGACCTCGTGACGCCGTTTCAGATACGTTGCCGCACCACCGTCACATACCAGACTGCTGCCACCAACACCACGATACTCGAACCAATATCGAGGATCCAGTTGAGCTTGATTGGACCATACAGCAGGGCATCCACCGGATGCAGCGAAACCAGCCGGAGGGCCACAAGACCGATCATGACAAATGCGCTCATCGCAGCTGCCACAACCGCAACATTGCGCCGCCCCCGCACGCGTCCAACACCGCGATAGGCGAAAAGGAAAGCGATCAATGCTGTAACGGCTATCAGCAGCGCAGCAAGCGGTCGCTGCACGTCGCGCCGCTCTCCATAGACCCCGTCAGCGCGCATGGTGGTTCGCAGCTCGTCCTGCCACTGGTGTTCGAGGCCCAGGGCGCGGATAACTGCCAGCACGACGAAGAACAGCGCGATCGCCACCCAGACCTGCCAGTGCCAAGGCTGCTGTCGGCGTTGCATGGCCGATCCTGCGGCGGTCAGCGCAGCCAGCATGACCAGCAGATACAGGCTTACCGCAGCGAGGCTGAATAGGGAAATTTTAGGCAACATGAGCGATGCTCGGGGCGAATTGATGGACCGGACGAAAAAGTGTTACGCACATCTCACCGAGCAGGCTGGCCGGGCGGCGCGGATGCGGGATTTGCACTCTCGCGCGCCCGTTGTGCAAGCCTAATTTGTGTTGCACTGCGACATAGCAGGGTCTAAGCCGACGGCCCATGATAGGGGAGTGGGAAATGGTGGCGTTTAGCAAAAATCGAATGATCATTCTGGCTCCCGCGATCATGGCGTTTGCGTTGGCAGGATGCGCATCGAGCCCGCCGCCCGTCATCGGTACGGCTGCCGTGCAGGGGGACCCTGCGCTCGGTCAGGACAACTTCAGCGTTGCCCGCCCCGACACCTATCTTTTGCGACCGGCAGACCAGATTTCGGTCCTCGTATTGCGCGAGCCTGACCTATCTCTGTCCAGCGTGCGGATCGGGGTTGAGGGCAATATTTCCGTACCGATGCTTGGCTCGATTCCTGCCGCGGGAATGACCGCCAAGCAATTCGAACAGGATCTGACGCGCCGCCTGGCTGCGCTCGGCCTCAAGGAACCGATGGTCAGCGTGAACATCGCAGAATACGCCTCGCACCTGGTGACGGTCGAGGGTGCTGTCGTGCGGCCAGGCGTCTACTCATTCCAGCCGGGCTCTCGGCTTTCGGCCGCGATCGCGCTGGCGAGCGGGCCGCAGCGCACCGCCAAGTTCGAACAGGTCGCGGTGTTCCGCGAAAGCCCGGAGGGCGTGACGATCGCGAAGTTCGATTACGGGGCCATGCGGCAAGGCACGATGATCGACCCGGTGCTGCAGCCTGGAGACCGTGTGGTCATGGGCACCGACGGGCTTTCCGCATTTTGGCAGGATTTGCTTCAGGCACTCCCGCTTGCCGGGGTGTTTGCTACAGTTGCATTGAGAAATTGAGAGCATGAACGACCGACCTATCCTGAGCGCTCCCGAACCTGCTCCCGGCGGTCGCTGGCTTGAAGGCTACATGCCTGAAGGCCAACTGGTTCCTCAACAGCCCCAGGCTACGATCATCAGCCTCGCCACGTTGCGCGGTATTTTCTTCAGGCAGCGCTGGCTGATTGCCGGCGTGATGGTCGCCGCGATCATCGGCGGCATAATCTGGACCCTGCTTTCGACCCCCATGTACGAGGCGACCGCAAAGGTCAGGCTTGAACCCTACGGGCGGAACATCGTCGAAGGGCAGGATGTCGAAGAAGGCGTAATCGCCAGCCAGATCTACGATTACATGTCGACCCAGATCGAGGTCATCAAGAGCCGCTCCCTTGCCAAAATAGTGGCCAAGGAGGCAAATCTCGGGGCGCGCTACGATCTTCTTGGCAAGGACATCGACGAAAAGCGCCCGCCGAACATGAGCGACGCGAAGTGGCTTGAAGAAAAGGAAAATATCGCTGCCGGGATCCTGGCGGCGTCCGTTTCGCCCGAATTGCCGGAGCGCAAGTGGATCATTCCGATCAAGTTCAGTTCGAGCAACCGGGTGCTGGCGGCAGAATTGGCAAATGCCTATGCCGATGCTTTCGTGTCGATGGAATCCCGCCAGTCGGTGACGGACAAGAGCTATGCCGTCACCTATCTGCGCGAACAGATTGATCTGACCCGTCAACGGCTCAAGGAAGCCGAGGAAGCGGCCAACCTCTATGCCCGTAATGCGGGGATCGTTGTTGATCAGACGGTTGGCGGGGAAGGTGAGGCAACGGTCACGCTGAACACCGCCAATTTGTCGGGGATCAACCAGCGCGTCGCCGCAGCCAAGGCTGTCCGTATCGCCGCCGAGCAGCGATGGCGGTCGGTTCAGAATTTGCCGGCCACGCAATTGCCTGAGGTGCAGTCAAGCCCCGTGCTGCAAGCGCTGTCCGCCGAACGGACTGCCAAGCGCGTGCAGCTCGCGGATTTGCGCGAGCGGTACAATGACGACTTCCCGCAAATCCGCAACCTGCTGTCCCAGCTTGCGGTGCTTGACGGACAGATTGAACGCACCAGCGCCGACATCAGGTCGCAAATCCGCAACGAATTCGTGATCGCCCGCAATCAGGAGCAGGCGCTCGAGGCTGAGCTGGCATCGGTTACCGGCAACACGCTCGCCGAGCAGGATTTGCGTGTCCAGTACGGTGTTCTTGAACGCGAAGCGCAGGCTTTGCGTGACCAGCTCAAGGCCCTGCTCGACCGCTACAATCAGGTCGACAGCGCTTCCAATGTGCAGAATTCGTCGGTTACCAAGCTGGACAGTGCCATTGTTCCCGACAAGCCCTTCGCTCCCAATCCGCTGCGCAACATGACGCTCGCGATCGTGTTCGGGCTTGTCGCTGCCGCCGGTCTGGCCGTGCTGCGCGAAACGCTGGATGACCGGGTGCGCTCGGTTGACGAAGTCGAAGAACGTTTGGGCTTGCCGCTGCTTGGATTCACCCCTTTCGTGCAGGGTCCGGATTTCGATTACAGCGGCAACAACCGCTTCAGCGTGCTGATGGAAGCCTATGCCTCGATCCGCGCGTCGATCGATTTCAGCCTTCCCCGCAGCAAGAACGTGCTGATGCTGACATCGAGCAGCCCCGCCGAAGGCAAGTCGACAACAACCGTTATTCTCGCCGAGCTTTTTGCGAGCATGGGGCGCAAGACCCTGATGATCGACGTGGACCTGCGTCGCCCCTCGGTGGCGCAACTGCTTGGTATCGAGCGCCCCAAGGTGGGCGTGGTGGAAGTTCTGCTAGGCCACGTTCCGCTCGAGGCCGCGGTGATCAAGGGCGTCAACGAAAACCTCTCGATCTTGCCTGTGGGCGAAGTTCCGCCCAATCCGACAGAAATTATCGGCTCGCCGGAATTTCGCGCTTTGATTCAAAAGTGCAGCGAGGAATATTCGCTGGTCATTCTCGACACATCGCCCGTCATGGGTCTGGCGGATGCGCCGATCCTCTCGAGCATGGTCGATGGGACGATCTTCATCCTGGAAGCCAACCGTATTTCTCTGGGTCAAGCGCGCAATGCAGTTCGCCGACTCAAGGGCGCTGGGGGTAATGTGCTGGGCGCGATCCTCACCAAATATCGCGCACTCGAGGCAGGCGAATCCTACGGCTATCAGTATGGCTATTATCAGTATGGTGGCGAGGCGAACAAACGCTGACCTTGAGCGCCATCAGGAATAACCGGAGAGCAAACACAGGATCGCGGAAGTCGCCCGCAGTCAGACACTGCGGACGGGTCTTTGTGGGATGAGTAATGACCGAGCCGCTACCCTTCACAGTGATTATTCCCGCGCACAATGAAGCAAGCGTGATCGCTCGATGCCTTGCCACCGCGTTGAAGGGGGCTCCTGCCAATCACCGCATGCAAGTGATCGTTGCGGCCAATGGTTGCGATGACGATACGGTGGCCAGGGCCCGCAAGGCCGCACCGGAGGCCCAAATCCTCGACTTGCCGCAAGGCTCGAAGACGCTGGCCATGAATGAGGCCGCACGCCTGGCACAATGTTTCCCGCGAATTTATCTCGATGCCGACATCCAGTGCGAATACGCCTCGCTTGCTGCACTTGCTGCCGAACTGACCAAACCGGACGTCATGGCTGCGTCGCCTGCCTTGCGCGTCGATCTTTCGCGCTCAAGTTTCCTGGTGCGCGCCTATTACCGGGTGTGGATGACCCAGCCATATGTGACCCGCGCGATGGTGGGTTCCGGATGCTTTGGCCTCTCGCAGGCCGGTTTCGAACGGATTGGAGAGTTCCCGCCAATCACGGGCGACGACATCTGGGTCCACTCACGCTTCCCAGAAAGCGACCGGCGCAATGTCGGTCATGATGCGGGCGGCGCACCGGTGTGGTTTCTTGTCTCGCCGCCGCGTCGGATAATTGACCAGATAAGGGTCGAAACCCGGCGACGGCTCGGCAACGAACAAGTCCTTGCCAAGTATCCCGCTCCGCAATTCACGGGTTCAAACCGCGCCGGTGACCTGAGGCTGGCCTTGAAGGGCGGGGCAAGTCTCATCGACGTGGCGATCTACCTTGCGGTCAAACTCATTACCCGCCTTAGGGCTGAGCACAGCAAGCGGCGACAGCAGACGATCGTGTGGGAGCGCGATATGGCCGCACGGGAAATCTGAGATGACCGAAGTTCCCGAAACGCCTGCCCTTCCGGATATCTCCGTTCTGATCGTGGCGTATAACTCCGCTGCCCTCATCCCCGCATGTCTCAGCGCGATCCCAGCTGGCGCCCGCGTACACCGCGTCGAAGTGCTGCTGGTCGACAATGGCGACGGTTCGACCGAGGCCTTGGTAGCGCGCGATTTCCCGGAGGTGCGCGTGATTCCGAGCCGCGGCAACGTCGGCTTTGCGGCAGGAAACAACCTGCTTGCCCAGCACGCAAGATCGGATCGGCTGCTGCTGCTCAACCCGGACATGGTGGTGCTGCCGGGCGCGATCGACGCCCTGATGCGTGGTGCCGCGCGCCACCCCGAAGCGGCCGCATGGGGAGGCGTGACAGTTGACCCCTCGGGCAAACCCGATGCCGGCAATGCCATTGCCATGCCCTCGCTCGCCGAGTTCGCCAGCGTCGCACTTGGCCGATCGATGATCGGCAACGCGCCGCTTCGGGGGATAGACCGCGACATGCCGGTGGACGTGCTGATTGGCGGGTTCGTCATGTTCGCGCGCAAGGCCTGGGATGCGGCCGGCGGTCTCGACGAACGCTACTTCCTGTATTGTGAGGAAGTTGACCTGTTTCACCGTCTGAAGCTCAAGGGTTACACATTCTGGCGGATCAACGAAGCCTATGGCAGACACGAAGCTGCACATGGCAATCACCTTTCGCCCATGCGTCTGCTCTATCGGGCCGCAGGCAGTATGGAGTTCGTCAGAGCGCATTGGTCTGCGCCGGCCCGTGTGCTTTCGGCGCTGCTTATCTGGATCGCCGCGCTTGAGCGCTATATCGCGGGCAGGGTGCTGGGCTCGCGCAAGCCGCACCTCATGCAGTTGGGCGAAGGCTATCGTTACGTCGCCCTGCGGCCACAGTTCTGGATGTTCGGTTACCATCGCAACCACGGGCTGATGGCGCGATTGGCATCCAGACCAATCGAAGGCTAGCCGCCCCCTGCCCCACCGAGACGCCATCGTCAGCCCGCATGTCGAAGGAAACGATCTTGCAGCATTTCGTGCTCACCCGCTTCAACATTGCCAGCCCCGGCCGCGAAGCACCGATCCGCAATGCCCCCGGCTGGCTGGCGCGGCGGTTCGACCTGTTCGAATCCTACTGCCTCCCGAGCATGGCGGCGCAGGCGCCGGGTACCTTTCGCTGGCTGATCTACTTCGACGACCAGACCCCTGACGCGTTTCGCGCCCGTATCGCCGCGGCGCAGAACGTCGTCCCCTTCGATGCGATCTTTGTCGGCCCGTTCAAGGCAAGCCTCGCCGCAGACGATGTCGCAGCCCGGCTGACAAGCCGCGATGGACGAGTGATAACCACGCGGCTAGACAACGATGACGCCATTTCTAGGGATTTTCTGCAACGGGTCCGGGATGCGGCGGAGCGCTTCCCCGACGGCACGATCATCAATTTTCGGGAGGGCATCGCTCTCCAGCAAGGCCGGCTCTATACGGCTGCCGACGAAAGCAACCCGTTCACATCGCTGGTCGAGCAGGCCAGGAATGCAGTGACCATCTGGGCCGCACCGCACACCGAGCTCGCCGAACGGTTCCCGCTGCAACAGGTCATCACAGAACCATGCTGGTTGCAGGTCGTGCATGGCGAGAACGTTGCGAACCGCATCAAGGGCAAGAGGTTGGCCGACAAGGCAGTGCTTGCGCGTTTTCTTCTTGGAGATGCTGTGAAGGTTGAGTCGACGAACGGTCCGGCCTTGGCCGTTGACAACGCTTTGCTTTTTCCCTTGCGGCAGCTGCGGGAAGTGGCGATCCGGCTGGCCAAGGCCATGCTGCGGCGCGGCTAACTCAGGTTTGCGACCTTGCCCGAAGATGCGGCAGGCGGTGATCAAGCCCCGCATTTGCCTGCAACGGCACGCCATAACCTGGCCGAAAGCCAACCTGTTCACGGGCAAAATTGTAACCGATGCTCACGCAGAACCCCAGCATGACATGGTACCAGACCTGCGTGGAAAGCCAAATCGAGACCGACACGATCCCCAACGCAAACACCGCAAGAGCCATTACCATTCCGCGAATGGCCATCTTGTCGATGTAGCCTTCGTGCATTGAACGCCGGTTGAGCGCCAGCAGCGCAAGTATGGTCGAAGCAGCGAGCGTTACCGGCGGCACAAGCCCGTACTGGATTGCGAGCAGCAACCAGTAGTGATCGATTGAGCCGCTGAACATCCAGTGGGGGCGCTCCCATTCGGCATAGCCGATCCCGAACCAGGGATGCTTCTCGACGTTCATGGTCCCATATCGCCAGATCAGCACGCGATTGAATGCGCTGTAGGAATTCAGCGAAGCAAAGCGCATGATCAGGTTGAATGAGCCCGACTTCGTACCGAACTCCAGCGCGAAGATCACGATTGCGCTGACGGCGAAGAACATTCGCCATGAGAAATTCACAACCCGCTGGCTCAGCCAGTTGTAACTGATGAGCAGAACGCTGACGGTTATCGCCAAAAGCGCCGCTGAGCTCACCGTGAAGAAGCTCATGAATGAGCTCGCAATCCCGACAAAGCGTGGCCAGCCACGCACGCCCGAAAGCCAATAAAGCGGCAGGAAGCTTGCGAAGAAGATACCCGCAAGGATCGGATGCGGAAAAGGTCCGCGCGACCGCATGAGACCGATCCGTTCGTCTATCAGGTACCGCCCCGGGACGCCCAGCAGATCCCCGACAAACGGTTGCAGCAGATGGCGGTGCAAAACCGACTCAAGCGCAACGATGATGGCCATGAGCGCGAGTCCGGGCACCATGAACAGCAGAAACAGCCGTATGTCTCGCAAGGTTCGGAACGCTGCCCGGCCGAAGAAGTAAGCCAACCCGATATCTGTCGACATCGCCACCGATGAGGTGAAGGCGTCTGTCGGTTCGGTAGTCATCGAAAGCGCCAGCCAGATCCAGGCCGTACCGACCAGCATCAGGGAATCGGGCAGAACCCATTTCCACCGACCGAGGATATAGGCAGGGACTATGAGCAGTGGTGAGGCGAGCAGGAAAAAGCGATAGGGAGGGATGACCGACCCGTAGATCGTCACGTTGAACTGCGGCGGCAGGAGCATCAGATAGCCGAGCGCAATTGCGAAATACACGAAGCGGTCGTTCGGTTTGGCGCGCGATCGCGCGATGCCGTGCGAAACGTCGATTCGAGGCTGGATCAAGGTGGCCATGTCTCGTGCGGCATTAAACCGAAACGTCAGCACGGCAAAGGATCAATCAGCCGCAGGGGCCAGAGCGGGACTCACTCAGCAAGCGGCACAATGCTGCGTTGGCTGACAATACGCGCCGGCGATCCTGCGATGATGCTCATCGGCGGAAATTCGCCTTTCACGACCGCTCCGGCAGCGATGATTGATCCATCCCCGATACGTGTGCCCGGCAAAACGATCACGCGCGTCGCCAGCCACACATCATTGCCGATGACGATGTCAGCTTCCGCCATGGGCTGATCGGTTACGGGGCTACCAAGATCATGGCGGTAGCTTGCTGCGGTCAGCAGCACATCCGGGCCGAACAGCACATCATCGCCCAGAATGATCCGCCCGTGGCTCGGCCCGGCCCACAGGTGGCAGCGCGAACCGATCCGGACTCTCTTTCCGATCTCGATCCGCGCAGCATTCTGAAACACCGCGTCCGGACTGACGTTGCCGGGTCCGCCAAATCGCACTTGGCGTAGAGGCGTCACGTGCGAATAATTGTAATAATTGATGATTTTAAAGAGATGCAACCACGCGCGAGGATCCAGCGTCGAAGCCAGCAGCCGCAGCACACGCTGCATCCGATTCGGACTGCTCTTTCGGGCCTGAGCGTTGGAAGCCATGCTGCAAAAGACCTTTCATCACTGCCGATGCGATGCAGTGATGGGGCGATACAGCGTCAAGGTACCGAGCGCCAAGGAAGAAAAGCCTTTCCTACACAGGTGATATTCTGGTTCATTGATTTTCAATGATTAACCAAAAAGGATATCCTAATGCCCGATAGCTCCTTCGATCCCGTAAGCGACAGCCTCATTGCACCTGCGCGGATGGCATTCCCGATTGCGCCTTCAGACAACGGCCAACTTTCTGTCGCTGCCAAGGCGGTTTACGTCGGCACGGGCGGGAACATCGTGCTGCGCGCGATTGGATCAAGCAGTGACGTGACGCTGAAGAATGTCGCAAGCGGCAGCGTGCTCGCAGTGCGGATCATCGCAATTCGCGCAACTGGCACCACGGCCACCGATCTGGTCGGACTTGCCTGATGAGCTGGCTTGGCATCGGAACGATTACCGACAGCTGGCTGTCGCCATCCGCCGCGGCACCCATCGCAAATCTCGTCCCTGGCAGCGCGTGGACCGGCGTGAGCGGATCCGGCTTTGCGACGGTGCCGACCGACCCGTTGCGCGTAACGGCAAAGCCGGCCCTTCGCTTGATCACGCCGGCCAATCAGCATTTCGGCAATGCGATCGATGTCGGTGTTATCGCCATGGCAAACGACAGGGGCACCCTGCGCGACAACTTCGGCATCCAATCGGTCACGTTCCATTACGAAGGCAACAGCGTCAGCGTGATGGCGCCATCGTGGAATGCGATCCAGACCGAACGCGGTGCGCGCGTCTACTTCGGCTGGTGGGTACGGCTGCGCAAGCCAGCCAACCAGACAGGCCAGGCCCAATTGTATGTCGAAGCGCAAGCGAATGATCCGGCCTTGCAGCGGCGGGTGATCGGGCCGTTCAATTTTTCGCCGACAGCGACCGAATATGACCTCGAACTCGAGATCAATCCCGACCTTCCCGTCATCGCGGGCCAGCGCTACCAAAGCTTCTGGCCAGCCATCAGCTATGCCCGTTCACAAGCACCCCACAATCCACGCTTTCTGATCACCAAACCGGGCAAGTATGAGATCGAGCGCAGTCCCACCGGGGCCGAAGCACCCACGGATCAATATGCCATCACCGGACGCTACACGATCGAAGCCAGCGTTCCCGGCGTGAGTATCGGTCGCTTCGGATACGTTAACGACGCGCTCGCCAGCATTCCCTCGCACCGCACCTACTGGCGATTGAAAGGTGCCAACATCACCTTCGACACGCGCTTCGCGACCAATTTCACCGCGCGCGCAACCAGCACCTTTCCCAACGACATCCAGCACTGGATGGACGGGATCACCATCACCACCACCGATCCCACCGGCAAGGACGAGCTGTTTCGCGGCGGCACCACGCCGCGCTCCTCGCAGGTGGTGTTCGGTTTCCCGCATTACACCGAATGCCACTTCATCAGGCAAAACACGCCTTGCAACGCCGCCAATCTGGTTCGCGGCTGCCTTGTCGAGGATTCCTCGCAGGACATCATCTCGAATGCCCGCTGTGTCGTGCATTCAATCTTCGAGCATTCGGACCAGGACTTCTGGAATTCCGACACGCCCGCCTTCACCGTTACCATTCCCACCGGCGACACGCTGTCGCGGGCGGGCGGCAATTATTCGAGCGGCACAGGCGGCGGGGTGTGGACGGCAGTTGTAAGCGGTATCACGCGCACCTTCGATGTCGGCAACGGCAGTGAGCTCTACTTTCTTCGCACGCCGAGCGGTGGCTACAAGGGCGTCTCGGGCATCGGCGGCTACTGGGTCAGCGACGTGGTCAACTGGCTCAACACCCTGCCGGGCTGGAGTGCAACAATCAGCCCTGACTTCGCTGCCCGGGACCGGGTCGCCTGCGCCTTGTCCCGGCCCGGCCTTGTCGGCCAGGGCTTCGACGTGGCACGCGGCACGCAGATCATCGGCAACGGGACCGCGCACACGATCGTCTGGAACGTCAACACCCACGGCGACTGGCACCAGCATACCTCCGGGGTGATCGAAAACAGCATCATCGCCTTCAACCGCGGCTGGGACCTTGAGGTGCAGCTGGTCTTCCTGGCCCCTATCCTTTCCAACGGTGTGGCCGGAACCCGCGACTATTTCATCGTTGGTAACGCGCTCTCGGTGAAGCCGGAACCAGTGCCGGGCAATTGGAACCCGGATTCAAGTGCCAGCCAATTGTCGCGTCCCCAGGACATGAGCCACTGTGTCATCGCCCACAACACCTTCGCCAACCAACGACTGATCCTGAACTTTACCCCCGGCAACGTCCGGGACGGCGGATACAACCTGATCAAGAACAACGCGGTGCGTGCGATGATCTGGCTGGGCGGCGTTGTCGCCCGTGGGGTCAAGGTGGATGGCCTGCTGATCCATCAGGGGCAGACGGTGCCCGATGGTGTGACGAACTACATCGTGGCCGGGAATGCCGACACGCTGTTCGCCAATTTCGCTTCAGGGGACTTCACTCCCACTGCACTGATGCGGCAGATCGGCCTTGAGCCCGGGATCCCGCTGGATCTCAACCGCACCGGCTTCGTCAGCCCTGCCGCGCCTGGCGGTGTCGCCACTCTTGCCGACAGTCTTCTGATTCCGCCTGTCGTGCCTGAACCGACCGATGTCCTGGGTCCAGCGGGTCTGGCGCTGGCATCGGCCATCGGCAGCCTGACCCACGGCGGCATGTGGTTGTTCTCGGAGGCGGTCAATCCGGGCCTGTGGCGCGCCATGAACCTCGCCGGAGACGGGAGCGACTTCACCCAGGGAACCGCCTCCAGCCAGCCTGCGATCGGACCGACCGGCGCGGTGTTTGCCGCCGACGATCAGGTAAACGCCGCCGTGTTTGCAGGCCCACATGACGTTTACATCCTGCTCAGGAAGGATGCGCCCAGCACAGTCGGGCAGATCATCCGCAATCAGGTGATCCTTGCCGAGGGCTCGATCACGCCCGCCGCCGCCACGGCAGGCGCATCGGTGTGGGTGAATGGCCTCCCGGTCTCCACCCGCGGTGCGCTGTTCACGGCGCTTGACGCCGAAACGGCCGGTAACACGCGCTGGGCGGAGGTGCGGGTGGATAATCTCCAGCTTGAAGCGCTCGAAATCGGGCGCAGTTCTGCCGATGCCTTTGTTGGTGAGATTCGGGCTGTTGTTGCCTTGCCGCGCTATGCGGTCGACACCGAAGAGGCCCTAGCCACGCTGCGGGCTCTGGCACGAGCGTGGATGGAGGAACTGCAGCCAGCCTTGCCCGCCTATCCGGTCGTGCCACCGGATATCACGGCGCTTGCGATCAGCGGCACGGCGCAGAACGGTCAGGTCCTGTCCGCCAGCGTCACGCTTACAGGCGGCACCCCGACGACCATGACTTACCAGTGGGAGTTCAACGGCATCGACATAGCCGGGCAGACTGCCAGCACGATCACCCTCAACGAAGCTGGCATGGGTCTGTTCAACAATGGTGAGATCGCAGTCAGGTGTACCGCCAGCAATGCCGGGGGCTCGGACAGCGCGCGCGCAACTGTCTTGTTCGTCTCGGCCCTGCCATCTCCGGTCCGCGGCTGGATTGCCACTGCCTCGGCGAGTGCCGCCAACGGCACCAGTCTTGTCCTGACTGTGCCTGCGGGGGCTGCGGCGGGCGACCTGCTGGTGGTGCATACCCTGTCCAGCCTCGCCAATCCGCATACCGTACCTGCCGGGTGGACGGCTGGCCCGGCGAATTCCGGCCACAGCCTGTTCTATCGCAACTGGGACGGAACGACGCCCGCTTACACCTTCACCACGCCAGCAAGTGTCGGTCAGTCAGCTATGATGCAGGTCTGGCGCGGCTTTGCCTTCGGTGTATCGAGCGCCTTTGCGATCGGGACAACCAACCAGACCCCGCCGACGATTACGGTGCCGGCGAACAGCAGCATTTCGGTGCAGGTGGCCAGTTCGACCTCTGCAGCCAACGCCTATTCCTTGCCAGCAGGCTGGACGGCGCGAGGTGCAGTCACCACCAATCGGCTGCTGATGGCGTGGGAACGCGATGTGAAGGTCGGCACAGGCTCGCTGCCCGGCGTTACCATGACCCGGACCGCTGGCACCGGCAACGGAGCGGGCCTGCAATACGCTCTGTCGCCGATTTGACCTGAGACCCGGGCCGCGCTCCCAGCTGGGTGCGGCCCGGCTAGCTTTGCTAGGCCTCAAGGTGTTGCACGAGCGCGTAAGGATCGGTCTTGGGATTCCCGGCACGAGCAAGCCGTTGGGCACGCGTGCGCCACAGCTTGAAGCGTGAGCGCATCAGCGGCCAGACCGTGCGGCTCAGCGGCACTGTCAGCGTCGGGAGCGGCAGGCGGTCGTGCCACTTGCGCCGCATAAAGTTCCAGGCATCGGCATAGCCCCCGGCATAGCCATGCACCGGCCTGCTATTGTGGATCGCAGGGATATCGGCGACATAGCATTTGCGTCCTGCGGCAATGGCGCTCAGCACGATATCGGTGCCGTACAGGTGAAAGCCTGGAAGCGAATTATCGAACCGCAGGCCGGCGGCGCGGTTGAGAATGATCACGAATTCGTCAATACAAGTCGTCTCGATCGGCTTCTCAAACCGCCCGCCCAAACGACGCGCCAATCCGGTCGACCAGGCATGGCCGACCGGGCGCCCTGCAATGTCGATACCGAAGGCACCGATCACCGCCCAATCGGGATCGACGCTTTCGATCTGGGCCAGGGCGTGTGCCAGGCGTTCGGTCCAGTCGTCAGGCAAAAACACATCCTGATGAGCAAACACCACGATCCGGGCAGTGCTTTCGTCGAGGCCCTGATTATACGCTTGCGAGGCAGAGGCCGCGCCGCGGTAACATTTCAGATTCACCGCGCCTTCACGGACAATCTTCGAACGCATCAGGTTGAGCGCCAGAATCTCGTCGTCGTTCACAGCTGCGACAATCTGCATGTCGGCAAGCAGGCTAGCTTCGGTCATCATGTCGCACGTCCGACGATGCAAATCTGGCGAACGGTCAAATGACGCAGGCGGTTGAATGTCAGCGCGTTGAAGATACTGCCGAATGGCCCTGGCGGTGCCATCGCATAGCTGCGTTCCACTCGAATGCCTGCATCCTCGAACATCTGCCGATATGTGCTTTCGGTGAACCACCGAAGGTGGGTGCGATCCATAACGCCGACTTCGGTAAGGTCCCAGCGGTTGGCCAGCAATCCTCGCAGAATCGCGAATTGCGCGACATTGGGCGAACTCGCCAGCACAAGCGCGCCCGGACGAAGTTTGGACGCAACCCGTTTTACAACCGACCACGGATCAACAAGATGTTCGAGCACTTCGCTCATCAGCACCGCGTCAAAATGCCGGTCAGGCCAAGTTAGCTCCATCCGCTCGACATCGCCCTCGTGCAGCTCGGTAAGGCGCGTACGCGCGAGGGCTGCCGCTTGCGGGGCGATCTCCACACCGACATAAGCACGCGCGAGCCCTGCAGCCAGCGCGGCCGCACCGGTTTCGCCGGCACCGCAGCCGATCTCCAGCACATTGTCGACACCGCCTTGCGGCAAAAGCTCGAGAAAATCGCGACGCACCCCACCGAAATAGGCGGCGTTCTTTTCGTCATAGGCCCCGCTCACCATACCCGGCGTATCTGCAAGCGACATTATCGTCCCCTTCGGTGCAATGCGCCCGAGATGCGGGCGGACAGAATTCTCAACCGGTCGCGCAGTTCATGCGACGCGACCAGAGCGACGAACGACCCAGGCAAAGCAGCCACGATTGCCCCTAAGGCCGCCATTGCGAGATTGGTAGAGGGGTCGAACAGCATGTTTATGCCGATCACCAAGGACGATAGCAAAGCAAAGGCCAGCCCGAGCATCAATATGGTGGGTGTGACAAGTGGAGCGCGGCGGCTGGCCTTGAACAGAGCGAAAAGTGTCGCTGCCGCATCGCCTGCGCTCATGCACACGGCCACCCATACAATCCCATGTCCAATTGACAGCCCGTAAATGGCTGCCCCAAGCCCCATGAGGCGCAGGGCGCTGGCGTTGAGAATGTCGCTTGTGCCACCAAGGCTCAGCGATATGACGGCGCACCACGAGCGCAGCATCATCGCTGCGGCCTGGATCGCAAGGAATGTCGCGAGCAAAGGCGGGGTTCGATAGTCCGGACCGAACACCAGCATCACCACGGGCGCGCCCAGCAGAGCGAGCGGGAACACCGTGGCTGAGATCAGCAGCAATGATACCGCCCCGGTGTGGCGGGCGCGCTGCGCAAAATGCGCCATATTGTCGCGCACTTCGGACAGCAGCGGGAAGAACAGGTTTCCGGTGACCTTAGCAAAGAACAGGCTGATCCCGCCGGTGATTGCGGCGACCGAGACATAGCCCGCCAGCTCGCGCATGCCTTCGATCGCGCCAATGATGATCCGATCACCTTGAGTTGCGAAGAAGATCACCACGCCATTAAGCAGCAACGGCCAGCCATAGGTCAGCACGGACCGGAACGCCGTACGATCAAGCCCCAACTTATAGGGCCGAGACGCCAGAATGTGCGACAGGCCGACCGAAATCACCGACGTCAGCAGGCTACCGGCCGCGACCGCGATAAAGTCGCGCGTGACCGCCGCCAGCACCACAGCCAGCGCCACCCCCGGCACCAGCCCGCCCAGCATCATCTTGACATAGGCGCCGAACTGCATCCGCTTCTGCTGCGCCAGCGGATCGAGATTGCGGAAGCCCTCGATCACCGGGATCAGCCCGGCAAGCGCGTAGAACCACGCATGTTCTGGATGGCCGAAACGGCTCGCGACCCAGCCGGACGCCAGCACGATCGCCAACCCCATCACCGCGCCGCGCACCAGCAACATGGTGGCCAGAGTGGGCATCGCCCGCTCCAGATCCTCTTCACGCGCCTGGATGACGTATTTCTCAATTCCCACGTCGCTGATCAGCGCGAAGGCGCTCACCACCAGCAGGAAGGTGACGCTGATGCCGAAATACTCCGGGCCCAGCAAACGCGCTACCAGCACCGTGCGCACGAACAGCAGGGCGTGTTCAGCCATCGAGCCGAAGCCCAGCGTCAGCCCCGCCTTCGAGACGCGCCGCGCGCTCATACCGGGGGAGTCCGAAGCATCAATCCGGGCCCTTGGCTGCCACCAGCCGCCGCAGCGTGCCCAGCAGGCTGCGCAGGTTCTCCTTTGCCCCCAGCATCCGCGCATTGCGGCCCAGCGCAAGGCCGTCATAGCGCGGGCGCTTGCGACCGGTCAGCGCCATTGCCGTCAGTCGCGAGATCACCAGCCCCTTGCGCTTGGCCTGAAACGGCTGCATCCGGGCGATCGCCTTCACGTCGACCGGCTCGGTCAGCAGCGTGCCTGCCGCCATTGCCTCACCCACCAGCGCCTCGCCCTTGGCGGTGCGGGTCAGCACCAGGCTGCGCCCCTCCTGCTCGTCGAACAGCGGGCGGCCAGCCTCATCGAGATACCAGCCGTCCGCGCAAACGACATCGGCAAACTCGCCAATCCCATCGGGGCAGATCTTGCAGCGGAATTGCAGGTGGCGGTTGAGGATCGTGCCCCAGCTGGTGTCGTAATCCATCGTGAAGCGCCGCCCATCGGCAAGCTCGGCCGTGGCGAAACCGGGCCATCCGTCTCCCCGGAAACGGAAGGCGGTGACGGCGCTTTCGTCTTCCACCCCCATGGCCTTGAGCAAGGCCGAGGTGCCGCGATAGCTCGGCACGCCCGCACACATGAAGGCGAACATGAAAGGCACCTTGGCATCGACCCGCGGATCAAGACGGGCGAGCTGCCGGAGCCCCGCGACATCGCAGGGTTTGCCGACAAAGGCAAAGCGACCGGGAGCGTCCAGCCGAGCGGCGATGTCTTCAAGCGGAGAGGACGGCGCATAACGCGATCCGGCCGCGCGGAACACATCATCGCGCCCGGTGCTGATCGCAAGCGCATTGCGGATCGGCGAGGCGTCCGAGACGGCGGTCTGCACAACGTAGTCAATCTGCCCGGTGTTCAGCAGATGCACCAGGATCGCCGACAGCCCTCCGCCGGAAGAGGCATTCCGGCGCAGCTCGGCATCGCTGCTCCAGCCCAGCCGGGCGGTGATCAGCGGGCCCCAGATTGGGTGGTATTCCGCCTCGTGAGCGACCGGATCGTGGCGAATGTTCGCGCCCGGGCAGGCCGCATCGATCAGACGCGCCTGTGCGGGCGGGACCGCGCCGACCACAATCGGGCGGCGATAGCCCTGCGCGGTGTTCTGCATGACGATCGCAGGACGCGCCGGATCGCCGATCCCCGCGCACAGCCCGCATCCCGCGCACAGCCCGTTGGCGGTGATAGTCTCGACGTCAAGCATGGACGGCGACCTGCGCGATGGTCTCGCCGAGAAAGGCGCGGTAGTTTTGCAGCCGCTGCCGGGCCTCGGCATTGGCGGCGATGGCATCGCTGCGCACCGCGGGCAGATCGGCCAGCGCCCGCTCCACCGTAGCAAGCGCGGCCTCATTGGTGGCGCTTGTCATGTCGACATTCCAGCCATAGCCGAGCGAATCGAACAGCCCATTGAACTTGCGGCTATATCCGAGCGGGACCACCGCCGTGTCGGACGAGATCGCGGCGATGGTCGCGTGCATCCGGCTACCCATCAGCAGATCGAGGTTGGCGATATAGGTCTTGGCCTGCGATGGCCCGGCAAAGCGGGGCGGAAGGATGATCTGGGGGTACCGTTCGCGCAAGGCTTCGGAAGCGGCGTAATCGTCCTCGTGCGGCAGGTTGCTGGCAAGCACATGGGGTACGAAATGGAGTTCGATCCGAGGATCGGCGGTCAGGCGCGCAAGCAGCGCGTCGATGAGCACGGGGTAATCGACCGTCAGCTTGATCTTGTCGCCTGCGGCCTCTGCCAGATCGCGGCGGTACATCAGCGCCGAGACATTGAGCCCGACCTTGATCCGGCCTGATGCCAGATTGCGTCCGTCCTTGTCGGCGGGCCGATCATAGGGCAGCGCAAAGGCGACATCGGTGGTGAGCGAGGACTTGGCGCCCAGACCCATTTCACCCAGCAGCCGGTAAGATGTCTCGTCACGCGCGAAGATATGCCGTGCGAGCCGCAGCACGCCCCGCGCCGCGAGCCGCGCCTTGCCCGAAGTGAAGGGCCCGATGGTCTGCGGGCTCAGCACCAGCGGTGCACCGCGTCCGACCGCGATCACCTTGGAGAGCAGCATCATCCCATAGCGGCCCCAGGCGTAAAGATCGGAAAAGCTGTCGCCCGAACCGATGTCGAACACGATGTCGCACCGCGCCATGGTGCGGTGCAGATCGGACCAGGGCTTGGCCAGCGCCTTGTAGCCGACATTGACAAAGTCGTTGGGGTATCGCGTTTCCTGGCTGTAATCGACCTGCCCGCGCGACCCCATCAGGTGGAACACCGGCTGGCACCCGGCGGCTTCCGCCGCCGCCGCGATCAGGTTGATATTGGCCAACGTCAGCGCACCAACGCCGAGGTTCTCCGACTTGAAGGTGTGCCACAGCAGCCCAATGTGGAGGGGCTTAGCAGGCACGGCGGCGGTCATCGGTACGATCCTTTGCCAAGTCTCACCCTGCCAGCAGCGGCCGCCACCATGCCTCGCGATCGAGATACCAGCGCAGGGTCTGGCGCAGGCCGGTTTCGAAGGCATGGGCAGGGGCGTAGCCGAGTTCGGCGCGGGCCTTGGTTTCGTCGATGGCGTAGCGGCGGTCGTGGCCGGCGCGGTCGGTGACGAAGGTCTTGAGGCTGGCGGTCGGCTGGCCCTTGGCGGCGGGCGCATCGGGATAGCGTTCGGCAAGGCCCTCGATCTCGGCAAAGGCGCGGTCGACCTCGGCGCAGATGGTATCGATCACCGCCATGTTGGGCAGTTCCGCCCCGCCGCCGATATTGTAGGTCTCACCCGGCTGGCCCCTCAGCAGGCACGCCTCGATCCCCCGGCAATGGTCCTCGACATGCAGCCAGTCGCGCACGTTCATCCCGTCGCCATAGATCGGCAGATTGCGCCCGTGGAGCGCGTTGAGCAGGAACAGCGGGATCAGCTTTTCGGGATACTGGTAGGGCCCGTAATTGTTCGAGCAATTGCTGGTCGTCACCTCCAGCCCGAAGGTGTGGTGATAGGCGCGCACCAGATGATCGGACGCCGCCTTGGACGCCGAGTAGGGCGAATTGGGCGCATAGGGCGTGGTCTCGGAGAACGCCGGATCATTGGGGCCGAGCGATCCGAACACCTCATCGGTCGAGATATGGTGGAAGCGGTGGGCCACGCCGCTGCCCGAAAGCCACACGGCGCGCGCCGCCTTGAGCAGGCTGTTGGTGCCAAGTATATTGGTATCGATGAAGGCATCCGGCCCGCTGATCGAACGGTCGACATGGCTTTCGGCGGCGAAGTGGACCAGCGTGGTGATCGCGTGGTCGCGCAGCAGGCGCTCCACCAGATCGGTATCGCGGATGTCGCCTTCGACCAGTTCGGCATGGGGCGCGCCTGCAATGGTCGAGCGGTTGCCGGCATAGGTCAGGGCATCGAGCACGATCACCCGGTCTTCCGGATGCTTCGCATTCCAGTAATGCACGAAGTTGCCGCCGATGAACCCGGCGCCCCCGGTAACGAGCAGATTAGCCAAGCTTTGCTTCCTCTTTGAGCATCAGGCGCAGATTGGTGCGCCAATGGACCGCTTCCTCGCCCAGCATCGCGCGGGTGGCGCGGCAATCGAGCAGCGAGAAGGCTGGACGCTTTGCGGGGGTGGGATAGTCGGCGGTGGTGATCGGACGGATGAGCGGGATGCGGCCAAGCAGACCCGCCGCCTGCGCCTCCTCGGCGATGGCAACGGCGAAGTCGTACCAGCTGGCAACCCCGGCGTCGCAATGATGGAAAGTGCCGCTCGCCTGCCTTTCGAGCAGCCCCCAGATGGTCTGCGCAAGACCCGTCGCCCAGGTCGGCGCGCCGATCTGATCGGCGACCACGCCCAGCTCCTCGCGCTCCTTCATCAGGCGGATCATGGTCCGCACGAAGTTTGCACCCCCCGCTTCATAGACCCACGCGGTGCGCACCAGGATATCGGCGGGGCGCAGCTTGTCCTCGCCCTCAGCCTTGGTGCGGCCATAGGCGGACTGCGGATTGCGGGCGGCATCGGGCGGGTAAGGCGAGGATGACGTGCCATCGAAGACGTAATCGGTCGACACGTGCACCACCTTGCCGCCCGTGCTCGCCATCGCCTCGACCATCGTGACGACCGCAGCGGCGTTGATCGCCCGCGCGGTCTCCTCGTCGCTTTCGGCCTTGTCGACCGCGGTATAGGCGGCCGCGTTGATGATCACATCGGGCGCCTCCACCACCAGCCGCGCGGTCAGCATCGCGCTGTCGGTGAGGTCGACATCCTCGACATCGATCGCATTCACATCCGCCCAGGCCGGCGCAGTGCGCTGCAAGGCCCCGCCCAGCTGGCCCTTCGCTCCGGTAATCAGCACTCTCATGCGAACACCGCCGCATCGGCAAAGCTGGTGCCACGCGCGTCCTTTTCGGAGATGATCGGAGCCATGCCCAGCTTGGGCCATTCGATCCCAACCGTCGGATCATCCCACGCCAGCGTATGCTCGCTCTGCGGGGCATAGGGCGCGGTGCACTTGTAGAGGAAGTCGGTATCGTCCTCGAGCGTCAGGAAGCCATGGGCGAAGCCTTCGGGCACCCAGAACATGCGCTTGTTGTCGGCCGACAGTTCGACCCCGGTCCACTGACCGAAGGTCGGCGATGAGGCACGCAGATCGACCGCGACGTCGAACACCGCGCCCTTCACCACCCGCACCAGCTTGCCCTGGGGCCCCGGGTTCTGGAAGTGAAGCCCACGCAGCACGCCCTTTTGCGAGCGCGAATGATTGTCCTGCACGAAGGTCAGATCAAGACCCGCCGCGACAAAGGTGGCCTGGTTCCAGGTCTCCATGAAGAACCCGCGTTCGTCGCCGAAGACGCGCGACTCGATGATCAGCACATCGGGAATGCTGGTGGGAATGATGTTCACAGGCTCACCGGACTTTCGAGCAGCTTGAGCAGATATTCGCCATAGCCCGATTTACGCAGCGGCTCGGCAATCTCGCGCAAGCGATCGGCGGTGATGAAGCCCTGGCGCCAGGCGATTTCCTCGGGGCAGCAGATCTTCAGCCCCTGCCGTTCTTCGGTGATCCGCACATAGGTCGCAGCATCGAGCAGCGAGGCATGCGTGCCGGTATCGAGCCAGGCAAACCCGCGCCCCATGATCTCGACCGCCATCGCCCCTTCATCGAGATAGAGGCGATTGAGATCGGTAATCTCCAGCTCGCCGCGCGCCGAGGGCTTGAGATCGCGGGCGCGATCAACCACCGTCTCGTCATAGAAATAAAGGCCAGTGACGGCGTAGTTCGATTTGGGGAGCTTGGGTTTCTCCTCAATCGAGATCGCCTTGCCCGCCGCATCGAACTCGACCACGCCGAAAGCCTCGGGATCGCTCACCCGGTAGGCAAAGACGGTCGCGCCGGCCTCGCGCTCGGTGGCGTTGGCGAGCAGCTGCGGCAGGCCGTGGCCGTAGAAGATGTTGTCGCCGAGGATCAGCGCCGATGGTGCGCCGCGCACGAAATCGGCCCCGATGTGAAACGCCTGCGCCAGCCCCTCGGGCCTCGGCTGCACTTCGTAAGAGAGCGAGACGCCAAAGTCTGAACCATCGCCCAGCACCCGCTGAAACTGGGCGGCATCGTCCGGCGTGGTGATGATCAGGATTTCCCGGATGCCTGCCAGCATCAGCGTGCTGAGCGGATAGTAGATCATCGGCTTGTCGAAGATCGGCATCAACTGCTTGGAAACACCGCGAGTCAGGGGATAAAGACGAGTCCCCGATCCACCCGCAAGAATGATCCCGCGCCGCGCCCGGTCGCCTGCGTTGTCAACCACCCGGTTTTCCTCCACCGAAACACGACGCGACCGCGGCGCTGCATTGCAGCATGGCCCCATAGGGTCAATCTCCAAATGACCTGCCTCGCCAAAAAATTCGGCTTTCCCCAATGCTGCACCGCGTTTAGGTGCAGATGCGAACAGACGGACTTGGCGCAGAAGTTCATCCGGCCTTTTGTGGAAGCCATATCATGACCGATGTTGTTACCCCGATCTACACGCAGTCGCATCGCGACGGGATCGAGGCAATCTGCCCACCGGGCGTGCGCCGTATCCTCGACATCGGAGGTTCGTCCGGCCGCTTTGCCCAGGCCATCAAGCAATCGCTGGGCGCCGAGGCGGTCTATGTCGCCGATTACTCCGCCGACGCGCTCGCCAAGGCTGCTGACATCACGGACGGGACGTTCCAGGTCGATCTCAACCGGCGCGGCGCGATAACCGAGGCGCTGGACACGGTCGAACCCTTCGATCTGGTGTTCTGCCTGTGCGTGCTGGAACACGTCTATGACCCTTGGGCGCTGATCGCCGAACTGCACCGCACCCTGCCGACCGGTGCCACCATCATCGCCTCTGTGCCCAACACCCAGCACCTGCGGTTCATTGCCCGGGTGGTGGGCGGGACATGGCGCTATGACCACACCGGTCTGTTCGACCGCACGCACATCCGCTTCTTTTCGCGCAAGTCGGCAGAAAAGCTGATGACGTGCAGCGGGCTGGAACTGGTGACCAGCCAGATGCGCATCCGTAACCGTACCCTCGCGCTGTTCGACAAGCTGACGCTCGGCCTGTTCCGCCGCTTTCTTGCGCTGCAGTTCGAGGTGGTGGTGCGCAAGACGTCCGACACCGTGCGCGACCCCGGCTTCTGCGGCGCCAACATCGCGGGCGCGTGATGGCGAGCCCGACGGTCGAACTGCTGCTGGCGACCTACAACAGCGAGGCTTACCTGGCCGAGCTCCTCGAATCGCTGCTGCGCCAGACGCATGATGATTTCGTGCTGGTGGTCTCCGATGACGGCTCGCGCGATGCTACGCTGGATATCCTCGCCCGATTCGCCCCGCGATTCCGGCACCCGCCACGAATGCTCGAATGGGCCGCGCCCTCCGGCTCGGCGATGATGAACTTTGCCCGGCTGCTTGCTGAAGCGCATTCGGATTACGTGCTGCTGGTCGATCATGACGACATCTGGCACGCGGACAAGATTGCCAGCGGGCTGGCCCAAGTGCGCGCCGTGGAGGCACAGCGCGGCACCGCTCACCCGGTGCTGGCGCATGGGGACCTGCGCGTGATTGACGGCAATGGGTCGGTCTCTCGACCATCGTTCTGGGCGATGAAGCAGATCGATCCGGCCTGCTCGACAAGCCTCCGCCGCACGTTGATCCATGCCTCGGTGGTGGGCTGCACCACCACCATGAACCGTGCGCTGGTAAAGGCCTGCCTGCCGATCCCGCGCGACGCGGTGATGCACGACTGGTGGATCAGCCTGATCGCCGCGGCGCGCGGCACCGTCGTTTATGATTCGGTCCCGCGAATCGATTACCGCATCCACGGCAGCAATGTGTCCAACCCGCGCGAGGCCTCGGCCAGCACCGCCATGGGAGAAGCCAATTACCGCGCGGTGATGCGGCAGAAGCTTGCGGTCCGCGCGCGGCAGGCGGCGGCACTGGCGGAGCGGCTGGGACCCGAGGACCCGGCCGCAGCCCGTCTCGCGCGGCGGTTCGCCGACCTGCCGGACATCGGCTTTGTCGCCCGCCGCCTGTCGATCCTTCGGCATGGCTTCCTGTTCCCGGGTGTATGGCGCAACCTCGCCATGGCGCTGGCAAGCTGAAGCTGCGCGACTGCCAGAACCGCAGGCTCAGGATGCAGCAGGGGTTAAAAATGACCTCCCGTTTACCATTTTCCGCTATTGGGAGGTTGCCAAGGATGCTGCATTGCACTACGCACTGTCCCGAGGGATTTTTTAGAGGGCTTCAAGATGACCAAGACCGTGACCCGCATGATCGCTTCGATGGCTGCACTCGGCCTCGTTGCCACGCCGATCGTGGCCCAGGCTGGCACCCGCGCAGGTGACAGCGCTCTCGGCTACAGCACGGTAAACGCTGCGCCGGGCCTTGGCCGTGTAGCTGAGGGTGAAGGTGTGGTTGCCGCGCCGATCATCTGGATGGTTGGTCTGGTGGGCTTTTCGGCAGCAGCTTTCGCCGCGGCCGTTGCCGCTGGCGTAGTCAACGCGGAAGACGCTGAATGCATCTCCCCTGGTGGCTGCTGATAGGGCTGAGCTGACGCGAAAGCGCAGTCGACGTATATAAACGCCCGGTACAGAGTGCCGGGCGTTTTCGTATGGCAGCACAACTGCTCACCCGATTCACCAGACACTGACTGACCTGATTTGCCCAAGGCCATCCCTTGACCAGTCACCCAGCAGACCGGCTCCCGTTGATGCTGTTGGGCGCGCTCTTGACAGTTGCCTTCGCGTTCGGCGGCGGCGGCATAGGTGCACCGCTCGGCAACCTCACGGTCCAGCTAACAGCCCTTGCTATCCTTGCGTTCCGGCGCGAAGCGTGCGCGCAGTTCTGGCGCGAATCGCCGCTTCCGCTGCGGGTTCTGATCGCCCTGTCGCTCGCCCTGCCGCTGCTACAGGTTATTCCCCTCCCAGAATCGCTGTGGAGCGCCCTGCCCGGCCGGGCATTGGTGGCCCGGTCGCTCGAGCAAGTCGGCGTGAGTGGGTGGATGCCCTTCAGCCTCGATCCCCGCCGGACGCTGCTCGCCATGACCGCCTTGATAGCGCCGCTCGCGGTGCTGTTTGCAGGCTGGAGCCTGCAGCGCGATCACTTGCTGACCCTTGGCTGGCTTGTCGTTGCGCTGGGCATTGCCACGGTGCTGCTGGGCGTATTCCAGGTGAGCGCAGGCCTTGGCGCGGATCCGGACAATGCAAACCGCATCCTCCTCGGGACTGCCCTCAACCGCAACACGACCGCACTGTTCCTCGGGTTTGCGCTTGGCCTTGCCGCCCTCCTGCCTGCGCCGCGCCCGCACCCTGCGCTGCTGGCGGGGCGCTTGGCGCTGTGCGCGCTGCTGCTGGTTGCGATCGTGCTCACCCAGTCGCGCACCGGACTGGTGCTGGCCGGACTGCCGACCCTGCTTGGCGCTTTGCGTGCAGTGGCTGGTCTGCTGCACGGCCGCAGGGTCCCGGCCGCCGCGCGTGCTGCGATGATCGGCCTTGGCGGTCTGGCGCTGGTGGGGGCAGCAGCAGGCACGTTGATCCTCGCCGCTCCGGGGCGCACCGAAGAGACACTCATAAGATTCGAAGCCCGGGACGATGCCCGCCGCTTCGTCTGGGAAGATGCCGCCTACGCCGCGGGACGCTACTGGCCGGCCGGTGCCGGGATGGGAACCTTTGACGAAATCTATCAGGTCGACGAATCTCTCGAAAACCTCACCCGCCGCCGGGCAGGCAGAGCGCATAACGAGTATCTCGAGCTGACGATCGAAGCGGGTGCCGCCGGGCTGGCGCTCGCGGCGCTCTGGGCGATGCTGATGGGCTGGCTTGCATGGCGCGCGCGCGGCTCTTCGCATCGCTGGGCAGCATGGGCGGCGAGCAGCTTCCTGTTTGCGATCGCCTTGCAATCAATTACCGACTATCCACTGCGCAATCAGACCATCCTCGCCTTTGCTGGCTTTGCGCTGCTGCTGCTTGTCCGGATCGGCACAGACCGCCGGAGGGTCGAGGCATGATCGGACGTGTTCTGTGGCTCGCTGCCCTTGCTACCATCGCCGTGCTGACCACCGGATTGCAACTAGACCGCCGCGCAAGGTCGGACCCGCAATTCGCACCGCTCATTCCCGGGCTGCTCCGTAATTACGCGCAGGTTCGTATCACGCAGAGTGCGTTGGGTGGAAAGGATGCCAAGGCTGCGCTCGCCGAGGCGCAGACCCTCGTGCGCCGCCGCCCGGTGCCGTCGGAATATCTAACTCTGCTCGCGACCAGCCAGTCCATGGCGGGTCAGCGGCAGGCATCGATGCAAACCATCCAGATCGCCGGACAACGCGGTTGGCGTGACCCAGTGGCGCAGCTGGCGGTGCTACAACTTGCGCTCCAGGCGGGCGACAAGGCCGAGGCCTCACGCCGCTATGCGGCGCTGTTTCTGCATGATCGCACCCCCGACGCGCTGCTGATGGAGGTAGGTCCGGCAATTCTGGAGGGCGATGACGCGAAAGGGCGCAACACCCTCGCCGAGATCGTGACCGGGGGCGAACGTTGGCACAATGTCTTTCTTCGTCGCGGCGCGCAGGTGATGCCACCTGCTGCCTTCGCCGCGATCACGGCCGATAGTCTTCGGCGCGGCGCGCAGTTTGATTGCAACGTGCTCAAGACAAGCCTCGGCACAGTCGCAAAGCGCGATGCCGGAGCCGCTGATACCCTACGCGCCGCAGCGCTGAAGCGCTGTCCGAAACTGGGTGCCTGAACGCTTACAGCGTGCGGATGATGCCCGAAAAGTCGGTCGCGGCGCTCTCGGCAGCGAAGGCTTCGTAGATCGCGCGGGCGTGTTCGCCCAGTTCGACCTTGGCCCCTGCCCCCGCCGCCGCTTCCATCGCCAGCTTCAGGTCCTTGAGCATCAGTCCGGCGGCGAACCCGCCCTGATAGCCGTTGTCCGCTGGGGTCACCGGACCGACGCCGGGGACGGGGCAATAGGAGGTCATCGACCAGCACTGGCCGCTTGAGACGCTCGAAATGTCGTAGAAGGTCTGCGCGTCGAGCCCAAGCTTGCCGGCCATGGCAAAGGCCTCGCAGGTGCCGATCATGTGGATCGCGAGCAGCATGTTGTTGCAGATCTTGGCCGCCTGCCCGTTCCCTGCCGCGCCCGCATGGATCACCGCCTTGCCCATTGCTTGCAAAATCGGCTGGGCGCGGGCGAAGGCTTCATCCGAACCGCCGACCATGAAGGTCAGCGTGCCCCCCGCCGCCGCCGCGATGCCGCCGGAGACGGGGGCATCGACCATCTGGTAGCCGTGCGCCTCGGTGACCGAGATCACCTCGCGCGCGGTGGCGACGTCGATGGTCGAGCAATCAAGCAGGATCGCGCCTTCGGGGGCGTGGCCGATGACATCGTCCCAATAGACCGCTTTGACGATCGCCCCGTTGGGCAGCATCGAGACGACCGCCTCGGCGGTGGCGCAGGCCTCACGCGCGGTGGCGAAGGTCTGGCACCCCGCTTCGCGCGCGGCGGCGAGCGCGGTGTCGCTGAGGTCGAAGGCGCGGACTTCGTGGCCTGCCTTGACGAGGTTGGCAGCCATCCCACCACCCATGTTGCCGAGGCCGATAAAGGCGATTTTCATGTCACTCTCCCAACAAAGACAGGATCGCGATGCCGCCAAGCAACATCAGCGGTCCGAAGATGAGCATCAGGATCGGTTGCACACAGGCCCACATCCTGTCCCACCGACTGAAAGGCTGCGGCTCCGCATCCGTTGCCTTCAGGATCGCGGCTTCGATGATGCTGATGCGCTCGTCACGGCGGCTCCTCCAGCCGGTGATGCCCAGCCAGATGAACAGCAATCCGAACCCGATCAGGCCCAGACCCTTGAGGACTATCTCCCCTTCCACTGCCCTTCGCGCTTTTCGATGAAGGCGGCCATGCCCTCGGCCTTGTCTTCGGAGGCGGTGAGGATCTGGAAGATCCGGCGCTCGACGATCAGGCCCTGATCCAAGGTCATTTCGAAGGCCGAGTTCACCATCTCCTTGTTGGCGATGGTCGCCATCGGCGGCATGGCGGCGATGGTGGCGGCGGTCTTGAGGGTCTCGGCGATCAGTTCGTCATGCGGCACCACGCGGGCGACAAGGTTGCTGCGCTCGGCCTCCTCGGCGTTCATCATCCGGCCCGTGAGGCACATTTCCATCGACTTCGACTTGCCGATCGCGCGGGTCAGCCGCTGACTGCCGCCCATGCCCGGCGCGACGCCCAGCTTGATCTCGGGCTGGCCGAACTTGGCCTTGTCCGAGGCGATGATGAAGTCCGCCATCATCGCCAGCTCGCACCCGCCGCCCAGCGCAAAGCCGTTGACCGCCGCGATCCACGGCTTGCGCGTCTTCTTGACGATCTCGGAGGTCCAGGGGCTGAAGAAATCGTCGAGATAGAAGTCGGCCGCCGCCTTCTCGCTCATTTCCTTGATGTCGGCGCCTGCCGCGAAGGCCTTGTCCCCGCTGCCGGTGAGGATCGCGCAGAGCTGCGAGCCGTCGGCCTGATAGGCGGCAAAGGCGTCGA
>CAZVMC010000022.1:0-25518 GCA_964628635.1 uncultured Novosphingobium sp.
AAGGCAAAGGCGCCCGGAGAATGAGCCGCGAAGCTCCGCGCCGGATCCGCCGCGCCGCGCGGCTGTTGGTTGAGGCCGAGGATGGAAAGGTGTTGTTGTTCCGGTTCACGCCGTCTGATCGGCCTCCACTCTGGGCCACACCGGGAGGCGAATGCGATCCAGGTGAAGACTATGCCGCAGCGGCGCGCCGGGAACTGTTCGAAGAAACCGGGCTGACGCTCAATCCCGGTCCGATGATCGCCGAGCGGCAAAACGACTTCACGACCTTTCACGGCGAGCCGGTGACGGCCCAGGAAGCGTGGTTCCACATCCGTGTTGCCAGTCCCGAGATCGACACGGCCGGTCACACCGACCATGAACTGGCGGTCATGCAGTCGCACCGTTGGTTTACCCGCGCCGAGTTGGCAGTTTGGCCGGAGCCGATCTTCCCCGAAGAGATCCTCGACATCCTGCCAATAAGGCCCGCGCCATGAGTATCGCAGCAACTATCACCCCCATCACCCATGATCTCGGTGCGTTTCAGGTGCAGCGGGCGCTGCCTTCGAAAGGCCGGACGATGATCGGGCCCTTCATCTTCGTCGATCAGTTCGGTCCGGCCCACCTGCCGCCGGGTCAAGCGATGGACGTGCGGCCGCATCCGCATATTAATCTGGCCACGGTCACTTGGCTGTTCGAAGGCGCGATCGATCACCGCGACAGTCTGGGCAGCTTCGCCACCATCCGTCCCGGACAGGTCAATCTGATGACGGCGGGCAAAGGCATCGTCCATTCCGAGCGCTCCCCCGCCACCGAGCGCGCCGATGGCCCGCGCCTCTATGGCATGCAGACCTGGCTGGCCTTGCCCGATGGCCAGGAGGAAATCGACCCGGCGTTCGAGGCGGTCACCGATCTGCCTCTTATCCAAGACACCTGCGTATCTGCGCGGGTGATCATGGGGAGCCTCTGGGGCAAGACTGCGCGGACCACTTGCCATGCCGAAACAATCTATGCCGAAATCCTGATCGCCCCCGGCGGCGCGCTGCCGATTGACGCCGAGGCTGACGAGCGCGCGGTGATGCTGGTGGGCGGCGAGGCGAACCTCGATAGCACACCGCTGGGCTTATATGCGCTAACCGTGCTGGCGCCCGGCGCTGCGATGGCGCTCAGTTCCGAGAGCGGCGGGCGCGTGATGTTGCTGGGCGGCGAGGCCTTTGCCACCCCGCGTCATGTCTGGTGGAACTTCGTTTCCTCATCGCGCGAACGGATCAACCAGGCGAAGGACGATTGGCGGCAAGGCCGCTTTCCCAGGGTGCCCGGCGATATGGACGAATTCATTCCGATCCCCGCAGTGCCACTCACCAACAGCGACAATTGAAGGAAGCGAGACATGAGCCAAGCCGTCTGGATCACTGGCGCCTCCTCCGGGATCGGCGCGGCGCTGGCGAAGGCTTATGCGGCACGCGGATGCAGCCTGATCCTTTCGGGCCGGAATGAAGCCGCACTCGCCGAGGTTGCCGCCGCATGCGGGGGCGATCACCTGATCCTGCCGTTCGATACCGCCGACTTTGCCGCTGCGACTGCTGCTGCGGACACTGCCTGGGACTGGTCCGGCGGGATCGACGTGTTGGTCAACAATGCCGGGATCAGCCAGCGCAGCCTTGCAGTCGATACCGATTTCGCGGTCTACCAAAAGATGATCGACATCGACCTGATGGGTCCGATCTGCCTGACGCAGGCGCTGCTCAAGCGGATGACGGCGCGCAAGACCGGGCAGATCGTCATGATCTCCAGCCTGGCCGGCAAGATAGGCTCGCCGCTGCGTTCGGCCTATTGCGCCGCCAAGCACGGGCTGATCGGCTATGCCGACGCAATCCGGCTGGAGCTTAGCCCGCATGGCATTTCGGTGATCGGGGTCACCCCGGGTTCGATCCGCACCGACGTCTCGCGCAATGCCATCACGGCCGACGGTGGCCGCCGCGGCGTAAGCGACGAGGCGATCGACCGGGGCATCGATCCTGACAACTTCGCAGCGCGGATGCTCGCCGCGATTGATGCTGGCGAGCGCGAGGTGATGATCGCAGACGCGCCAATGGAAGTGATGATTGGCGAGGCACGGCGCACGCCCGAAGCGCTGTTCGACCGGATGATCCAGACGTTCAACCAGGGCTATGCAACGAAAATGGGCGTGACGGAGCAGTAGGATGGAACAGATCCGCGTAACCCTTGGCAACGGGATTGAGCTCGATTGCGTCGATGTTGGTCCGCGCGATGCGCCGGCGCTGATCTTCCTCCATGGTTTTCCCGACAGCCATCGCACCTGGCGGCACCAGATCGCGCACCTCTCCGGACGGTTCCGCTGCATTGCGCCAGACCAGCGTGGCTATCGCGGATCATCCAAGCCCAAAGGCGTGGAGAACTATACCGCAGACAAGATCATCGGCGATGTGTTCCTGCTGGCTGCCGCGCTGGAAGTGAAGGACTTCACCGTAGTCGGCCACGATTGGGGCGGCGCGATCGCCTGGGGCGTGGCGATCATGGGCCAGAGCATGGGGCGGGTGACCCGTGCCGTCATCATGAACGCCCCGCACCCGGCAATATTTCCGAAGTTGCTCTACACCAACGTCCAGCAGCGCACGGCCAGCCAATACTTCCGCAAGTTCCGCGATCCGGCCAGCGATGCGCTGGTGGAGCAGTTTGGTCTGGTCGGGGTGTTGCTCGATTCGTTTGCCGAACCGCCCAAGCCGAACCCCAAAATGGAGCCCGAAGAGCGGGAAGCGCTGATGGCCGATTGGCAAAACCGCGAAGCCGCGATTGCGATGCTCAATTGGTATCGTGCCAGCCAGTTTGAAGTGCCCGATCTGGATGCGCCCTATGAACTGCCGTCTGGGTGGGCGCCGCCTTCGCTGCCCAAGCTGACAATCCCGACAATGGTGATCTGGGCGATGGATGATCTCGCCCTGCCCGCTTGCAACCTTGGAGGAATGGACGCTCTGATCGAAGATCTCACGGTTGTGCAGGTGCCGGAGACTGGCCACTTCGTGCAGTGGGAAGCACCCGAGACCGTCAACGCCGCGCTGGATGAGTTCCTTGGCCGCACCGCCGCCTCCGCCTGAGACGAAACGCCCCGGTATCGGCGCGGCGATTGCCGCTGCTGAGGCCAAGGCGCGCCGATCAATGCTGCGCAACCATGGCGGCGGCCATGCAGCGGTCAGCTTTCTGGAGCTGTTCTTCGATCTGGTCTTCGTCTTCGCGGTCACCCAGGTTTCGCATTTCCTGCTCGCGGATCTGACCTGGCGGGGCGCGCTGGAAACGGCGATCCTGTTCGCGGCAGTCTGGTGGGCCTGGATGTATACCACCTGGGCGACCAACTGGATCGACCCGGACCGCGCAGCCAACCGGTTGATGCTCGGCGCGGTGATGCTGGCCAGCCTGGTCATGGCAACGGCTATCCCGACTGCATTCGACAAGGGCGGGCTGATTTTTGCTTTGGCCTATGTCGCGATCCAGATCGGGCGCAGTGCCTGGGTCTGGTGGACGATGGAGCGCGATGAACGCGGCGGCGGGCGCAATCTGCTGCGGATCATTTGCTGGTTCGGGGTTTCTGCGATCTTCTGGCTGGCTGGCGGATTGGCCAGCGAGCCGGAACAGCGCATCGGCCTTTGGCTGATCGCGCTGGCCATCGAATATGCGGGGCCTTTTGCGTTCTTCGTCACTCCGGGCCTTGGCAGGTCGAGCGCGGCGGACTGGGTGATCGCGGGCAACCACATGGCCGAGCGCTGCGCGCTGTTCATCATCATCGCGCTGGGCGAAGGGCTGATCCTGATCGGCTCGACCTATGCCGGAGCCAAGCCGCAACCGGGGCTCAATCTTGCCTTGGTCAATGCCTTCGTCGGGTCCTTCGCAATGTGGTGGCTGTACTTCGACATGGGGGCAAAGCGTGGGGCGGCGCATATCGAGAACCACGATGTGCCCGGCCTGATTGCCCGGCAGGCCTTCACCTATTGGCATATCCCGATTGTCGCCGGGATCGTCGTGCTGGCCGTGGCGGACGAGCTGGTGATCGCCCATCCGCTAGACCCGGCGCATCCGGAATTCACGCTGGTAGTCATCGTGGGCACGGCGTTGTTCATCGGCGGCCTAGCCGGGTTCAAACGCATCTCCAGCGGCAACCCCTGGTTCCCGGCTTCGCATGTCTATGGATTGGCGTTGCTGATCCCGATCGGGCTGTGGGGCGCTATCGCCCATCCGCGCAGCCTGCTGCTGTTTGCAGCGGTCACGCTGTTGTTTGCGGCGATCGCGGTGTGGGAATGGGTCAGCTTCCACGGCGGCTGGCTCGAACGCATGGAAGCGCGCGGTTGGCCGATCGCCTCAGCCTTGCGGCGGCGCTTCGAACGCAACCGGGCAAGGCGACTGGCCAAAGAGGCCACCCGAAAAGGCTAGATCGTCCGCTCGGTCTCGCCCCAAGCGATCCACGCGCCATGCGGGTGCGCGCGGGTAACGGTGACGGGTTCTTCCCCACCGGGCCAATAGCGCACGGTCATTTCGTGGATATGCAGCACGCGGTTGGCCTCCAGCGAAACCCAGGCCAGCGGTCGCTCCGGCGTTGCCCGCGCGCCAGCCGCTTCCATAGCGGCGGTCACGCGGGCTTTCTGATCATCGGGGACATATTGCCAGACAATGGAATGCATCAGCACCCTGGTGGTGCCGGCAGGCTGATCCTTCGTCAGTTCCGCTTCGACAAAGTCCGCGGCGTTCATTTCTACCAGATTGGGTGGTGCCTGAGCAGCGGCGGCAATCGCGGCCTCCATCCGCTCGAACCGCACACCATGCTCAGGCCAGATATAGGCTTTGAGCCGCAGCGCTTGCTCGGGATCGGTCAGGTCGACAGGGGCAACATCGCAGCCTTTGGTTGAGGCAATCTCGATGGCGCGATCTGGCGGCGGGTCGCCCTGCCACTCGGGCTTGAAAGCGATTGCCCCCGGGTCTGGACCGACCTGCACGCCGCCCAGATCGTAGTGATAGCGGTCAATCATAAGGTTGATACCGGCACTCGACCCTATTTCCAGACATTCAAACGTCGCGGGTAGACCCTGATCGGCCAACCACAGCATGACGGCGATGAAATTGGCGGAGCGTCCGGCCTCGTTGGTCTGCGGCGGGCCATCGAGCCAGGGCAGCAGTTCGGCTTCATGCGCGCGGATCGCAGCGGCAATGATGGCAGCGTCATCGACACCCGGCTGATCGGTGTAAATTGTCTCCAGCGCCGGTTCCGCACCCTTTAGCCGCAATGCGTGAATCCCGCCCGCCGCGCGCAACGGCAATGCATCAGCCAGCGGCGCGCCTTGCCAATCACGCATCGCCTGCAGAAAGACCCCCGGTTCGCCGCGCTCCAGCAGGTCGCGCAAGGCGGCGACTACCCGCGCGGTCACTGTCGCGCCCGAGGCGGTGCAATAGGCCACCTGGTTGTCGAACGCCTTGACCACGATACCGGCACCCTTGGCATCGATATCGATAAATTCGTACTTCTCACCCGCCACGGCCTTCCTCCTCAAGAATGCTGCGAACGCGAAGTGACTGGACCCGAATTGTGCACCGCACAAGAGACAATCGCAGCCGCCTTGCCCTTTTGCCTCCCCCCGCCTAAACGCCGCCGCGCTATGCCGCGTCCTATCACCTTTGCCGTGCCCAAAGGCCGCATCCTTGAGGAAGCGCTGCCGCTGATGGCGGCCGCCGGGGTGGTGCCCGAGGCTGCGTTCCACGACAAAGCCAACCGCGCACTCTCCTTCGCTTGTGCAGCACCGGATCTGTCGGTGATCCGCGTGCGCGCTTTCGATGTGGCGACTTTCGTAGCCCATGGCGCGGCGCAACTGGGGATCGTCGGGTCCGACGTGGTCGAGGAATTCGCTTACCCAGACCTCTACGCCCCGGTCGATCTGGACATCGGCCACTGCCGCCTCTCGGTCGCCGAACCCGCCGGGCAGAGCACCGCAGCGCGCGCCAGCCACCTGCGCGTCGCCAGCAAGTACCCCAACCTCACCCGGCGGCACTTTGAGCGGATGGGCGTGCAGGCCGAAGTCGTGAAGCTCAACGGTGCGATGGAACTGGCCCCAGGCCTTGGCCTGGCCAGCCGAATCGTCGATCTGGTTTCCAGCGGGCAGACGCTGAAGGACAACGGGCTGGTCGAGACCGCCACGATCCTGCAGATCAGCGCGCGCCTGATCGTCAACCGCGCCGCACTCAAGACCGATCCGCGGGTGGGCGAATTGGTCGAGCGGTTCCGCGCGCTCGCCATGCAGAAAAAGGCGGCCTGATGTTGCGGCTCAAGACCTCAGACGCCGGATTCGATCAGGCCTTCAAGCGCCTCGTTGCCGATCGCCGCGAAAGTGATGAGAAGGTCGCGCGCGATGTGCAGGTAATCCTGTCTGATGTCCGCAATCGCGGCGACGCTGCCCTCGTTGAAATGACCGCGAAGTGGGATGGCCACGCGCTAACCGGCGATGCCGATTGGCGGATCAGTGCCGAAGAATGCCGCGAGGCCTTCGACGATCTCCAACCTGATCTTCGCGCCGCGCTGGAATTCGCCGCAAAGCGGATCCGCGCCTACCATGAAGCCCAGAGGCCCACCGACCGAGACGAGACCGACAAGCACGGGGTGCGCCTGGGTGCACGCTGGAACGCAGTCGATGCCGCTGGGCTCTATGTCCCGGGCGGACGGGCAGCATATCCCTCTTCGCTGCTGATGAACGCGATTCCGGCCAAGGTCGCCGGGGTAGAGCGGTTGGTGGTTGTCACCCCCACGCCCAAGGGCGCGGTCAACCCGCTGGTCCTTGCCGCCGCGCACCTGGCCGGGGTGGACGAGGTCTGGCGGATCGGTGGGGCGCAGGCGATTGCCGCGCTCGCCTATGGCACCGAGCGGATCAAGCCGGTTGATGTGATCACCGGCCCTGGCAACGCCTGGGTGGCAGAGGCGAAGCGCCAGCTCTACGGCGTGGTCGGGATTGATATGGTCGCCGGGCCGAGCGAAATTCTGCTGATCGCTGATGGCCAGAACGATATCGAATGGACCGCCGCCGACTTGCTCAGTCAGGCCGAACACGATCCCAGCGCGCAATCGATCCTGATCACCGACGACCCGCTGTTTGCCGATATGGTCGCCGACCGCATCGGGATCGAACTGGCGATGCTGCCCACGGCGCGGGTCGCGGCGGAGAGCTGGAAGACCCACGGGGTAATTATCGAAGTCGCTTCGCTGGACGAAGCCCCAGCCCTCGCCAATGCCCTCGCCGCCGAGCACGTGCAGATTTCGACCGCCGATCCCGAAGTATTGTTCAAGCAGATCCGCCATGCCGGTTCGGTCTTCCTCGGCCGGCACAGCCCAGAGGCCGTGGGAGATTATGTAGCTGGGCCAAATCACGTGCTGCCCACGGGCCGGCGGGCCCGCTTCAGCTCCGGCCTGTCGGTGCTCGACTTCATGAAACGCACCAGCTTTATCCAGCTGGATGAAAAGGCCCTGACCAAGGTCGGCCCGGCGGCGATCGAACTTGCCAATGCCGAGGGCCTGACCGCGCATGCGCGCTCGATCGAAGTGAGACTGGGGATATGAGCAAGGCTCGCGCAGCAGCACGGCTCGCCGCCGTTCAGGCGCTCTACCAGCACGAGCTGGAAGGGACCGCGCTTGCCCGGCTGCTCGACGAATTCCACCAGCACCGGCTGGGTGCGGAGATCGAAGGCGATCAGTACGCCAAGGCGGAGGCGGCCTTTTTCGACGATCTGGTAACCGGCACCCTCGCGCGCCGCGATGAGATCGACGCGCTGATCGCCGAACGCCTTGCCGAAGGCTGGTCGCTTGAGCGGCTCGACAAGACCATGCTCCAGATCCTTCGCGCCGGGACCTACGAACTGCTCGCCCGCGCCGATGTACCGACCGGAACGGCGATCAGCGAATACGTCGATGTTGCCCATGCCTTCTTCGAGAAGCGCGAAGCAAAATTCGTGAACGGCGTGCTCGATGGCGTGGCGAAGTTGGTAAGACAATGACCCATGATTCTTCCCAAATTCGCGAAGCGCATTTGGGGAGGTGGCAGACGCCGCAGGCGGCTGACGGAGGGGTAATGGAGCGCACGCACTGGCCCCTTCGTCTCGCGCTCACGCGCGATCCACCTCCCCATTTGTGCTTCGCAAAAATAGGAAGGACCTGTTGACCGAATCCGCCTTCATCGAAGCCCTGCGCAAGCTTGCCAAGCACCCCGCTGCGCGCGGACTCGCTGATGACTGCGCGGTCCTCGAGTTCGGCAGCGATGCGCTAATCTTCACCCACGACATGCTGGTCGAAGGCGTGCACTTTCTCCCCGGCCAAGACCCGGCCGACGTGGCATGGAAGCTGGTCGCCACCAATATGTCAGACTTGGCCGCAAAGGGCGCGGAGCCGTTGGGGGTGCTGCTGGGCTATACCCTTGGCGTGGACGATGCCCGGTTTGTCCAAGGGCTAAAGGAAGCGCTCGATGCCTACGAAGGTGTGCTGCTCGGCGGCGATACCGTAAGCAGCGCTGGGCCACAAACCTTGGGACTGACAGCAATTGGCCGCGCGACGCACACACCAGTCCCCTCCCGCGCTGGAGCCAAGCCAGGCGATGCGCTGTGGATCACCGGACCTGTCGGCGCGGCGATGATCGGGCTGGAGGCGCTGAAGTCCGGGAGCGGCAACAGCCTTGCCTATCGCCGCCCGACCGCGCTGCTCAGCACCGGCTGGGCGCTGGCTCCGCATGTTACGGCGATGATGGATGTCTCGGACGGATTGCTGCTCGATGCGGCGCGGATGGCACGAGCGTCGGGCATCACATTCGCGATCGAGCGCGATGTTGTCCCCCTCGCTTGCCCAGAAACTCGCCGTGATGAGGCGCTGCGCTGGGGGGATGATTACCAGTTGCTGTTTACCGCCCCGCCCTCTGCCGTTCCACCGATTGAGGCCTTCCGGATCGGCGAAGCGCGCAAGGCCGGGGCCTCGCCGATCCTGCTGGACGGGGCGACACTCAGCGAAGCCGACAGGCTCGGCTATCAACACTAGCCCAAAACCCGGCAAAACCGCGCCAAAAGGCTTGCGCACTCGCAATCATTGCCTATAGCCGCGCCCAAGCCAGCCCCGCAAAGCGGGGCTGTTCGCACATGCGCAATTCGAAAAAGGGGGAGCGCTTCCGTGGATCTCGTAACACTTTCAATAGTCCTGGGCCTGCTGGCCGTGGCCTATGGTATCTTCACCAGCCGCCAGGTGCTCAGTGCACCGGCCGGTAATGAGAAAATGCAAGAAATCGCTGCGGCTATTCAGGAAGGCGCTCAGGCCTATCTGAAGCGCCAGTACACCACGATCGCCATCGTTGGTGTGGTTGTGGCGGTGATCGTCGGCGTGACGCTCGGCGGCGTTTCGGCGGCGGGCTTCGTGCTCGGCGCGGTGCTCTCGGGCGTGGCGGGCTTCATCGGGATGAACATCTCGGTGCGCTCGAACGTCCGTACGGCGGCTGCGGCGCAGAACGGCCTGCAGGCCGGTCTGACCATGGCGTTCCGCGCCGGGGCGATCACCGGTTTGCTGGTGGCCGGCCTTGCGCTGCTCGCGATTGCCGGGTTCTACTGGTACCTCACCCGCCAGCTGGGCATGACCGTCGGCGGCGATGACCGCACTGTGGTCGATGGCCTTGTTGCCCTCGCCTTCGGCGCTTCGCTGATTTCGATCTTCGCGCGTCTCGGCGGCGGCATCTTCACCAAGGCGGCTGACGTCGGCGCCGACCTGGTTGGCAAGGTCGAAGCCGGGATCCCCGAAGACGATCCACGCAACCCCGCCGTGATCGCCGACAACGTCGGCGACAACGTGGGTGACTGCGCCGGGATGGCGGCCGACCTGTTCGAAACCTATGTCGTCACCGTCGGTGCGACCATGGTGCTCACCGCGCTGCTGCTCAAGGGTGCGGGCGCGCTGCTCGAGCCGCTGATGGCGCTGCCGCTGCTGATCGGCGGCGTCTGCATCGTCACCTCGATCATCGGCACCTACTTCGTGCGCCTCGGCGGATCGAAGAACGTGATGGGCGCGATGTACAAGGGCTTCTTCGTTTCCGCCGTGCTCGCGATCCCCGCGATCTGGTGGGCTACCGGCCACGCGCTGGGCGGCATGGAAACGGCGATCCCGACCACTGACATCACCGGGCGCGACCTGTTCTACTGCGCGCTGATCGGTCTGGTGCTGACCGCGCTGATCATCTGGATCACCGAGTACTACACCGGCACCAGCTATCGCCCGGTCAAGTCGATCGCCAAGGCCTCGGAAACCGGCCATGGCACCAACGTGATCCAGGGTCTGGCGATCAGCCTTGAATCGACCGCGCTGCCGACTCTGGCAATCGTGGTTTCGATCATCACTGCCTACCAGATCGCCGGACTGATCGGGATCGCCTATGGCGCAACCGCGATGCTGGCGCTGGCCGGGATGGTCGTGGCGCTCGACGCCTATGGCCCGGTAACGGACAATGCCGGCGGCATCGCCGAAATGGCCGGTCTGGACGATTCCGTCCGCGAAAAGACCGACCTGCTAGACGCCGTGGGCAACACCACCAAGGCCGTCACCAAGGGCTATGCGATCGGTTCGGCCGGCCTTGCCGCGCTGGTGCTGTTCGCCGCCTATACCGAGGACCTGAAGTACTTCTCCTCGGCGCTTGGCCTGTCCGGTCCGGTGAACTTCAGCCTTGAAAACCCCTATGTCATCGTTGGCCTGCTGCTTGGCGCGCTGCTCCCGTACCTGTTCGGTGCGATGGGCATGACCGCCGTGGGCCGCGCCGCCGGCGACGTGGTGGTGGACGTGCGCGAGCAGTTCAAGAACAACCCCGGCATCATGACCTACGAAACCAAGCCGGACTATGCCCGGACCGTGGACCTGGTGACCAAGGCGGCGATCAAGGAAATGATCGTTCCGTCGCTGCTGCCGGTGCTGGCCCCGATCGTGGTCTACTTCGTGATCGCCGCCGTTGCGGGTCCGTCGAACGGCTTTGCCGCGCTCGGCGCCCTGCTGCTCGGCGTGATCGTCGGCGGCCTGTTCGTCGCGATCTCGATGACCTCGGGCGGCGGCGCCTGGGACAACGCCAAGAAGTACATCGAAGACGGCCACCACGGCGGCAAGGGCAGCGAAGCCCACAAGGCCGCGGTGACGGGTGACACGGTCGGCGATCCCTATAAGGACACCGCCGGTCCTGCCGTCAATCCGATGATCAAGATCACCAACATCGTCGCGCTGCTCCTGCTCGCGGCACTGGCCGGCGGCGCACACTAAGCGCCGCGCCATTGGTGGCCAACAAAGCCCCGCCCGGCCCGCTCCCGCACAGGGACAAGGGCCGGGCGGGGTTTTTTGTCCACCCGTATCAAATTGCGATTGTCGGAGCGCAACTAGGCTGGCAGATATTGGCCCATTCCCCTCTTGTGGGGTCAATGGGTCAATCGGAGTTTCTGGGGCTATGAAATTGGGTCGTCTAAGCGGCATTGCTGCCGCCATTGCCATTGCGCCACTAATGCTCGTGGGAGACAGTCCGCCAGCTGCGGCACAGGCCGCAGAAAGCGGTCAGATTGTCGTCAACGCAATTCGTGGTCGCGTGCCGACTGAAGTCTTTGGAAAGCGCCCGTTTATGCGCGGCCTGCGGATGTCGCCTGACGGCACCAAGCTGGCGCTAATGATGAGCCGCAACGGGATTGACAATCTGGCGGTCATTGATCTGTCAAAGCCTGGTTCGCCGCCAAAGTTCTTTGTGCGCGCAGAGGAATACCGCGAGGCAGGTGATCGCACGGTTGGCGAATGGTATTGGGTCGGCAACCGCACCGTCGTATTCACTTTGCTCTCGCGCGAGATGATCTTTGGTGATCGGGTGGATCTACGGCGGTTGGTCGCTTACGATCTGGAAAGTGGTGCCCTGAAGCCGCTAGCCTGGGAAGATGCTTCGGGCGATGCTGGTGCGATCCTTCATATCGACGACAAGAAAGAACGCATCATCCTGCAGCGCCAGTCCCTGCGCAACAGGCAGGAAGAGTTCCGACCCGAGGTCGTCGATGTCAACGTTCGAACGGGACAGTTCTCGAGGGTCATCAGTCCGAACCCGTTTGTTAGCAGGTGGGTAGCTGATGGCGACGGCGTGATCCGTGCCGGGCTGGGCGGCGATGACGACGGCAAACAGCGACTGATGTATCGTAGCGGCCCTAGTGACAGCTTGCGGACGGTTTCCAACGATCGTGACGAGACTTTCACTGGCGCGCAGATAACTCCGGATATCTTCACCGCCGAACCCGACATCGCCTATGCCACAAGCAACAAAGACGATTTCCGCAAGGTCTACAAGGTCAACGTAAAGACCATGCAGATTGTAGGCGAACCAGTTTTCCAAGTGCCTGGGCACGATGTGGAAGGGGCCCTGATCGCCACACCGGATGGCAAAGGGCTGGCCGGTGTGCGCTATACCACCAACCGTGAATATACCCGCTGGTTCGATCCGCGTTTGGCCGAAGTCCAGCAGATTTTTGATCAGGATTTTGGACCGGGAAACACGCAGATCGTCTCGTACGATGATGCAGTTACCAAGTTGGTGCTGTTCATCGCCAAGCCCTCACAGCCAGGCACCTATTACTTGTTCGATACGGTCAGTGGCAAACTGGCTGTGCTAGGAGCTTACCACCCGGAACTCGGCGATGCGGATATGAATCCAACCGAGACGATCCGTTACAAGGCGTCAGACGGAATGGAGATTCCGGCAGTCGTAACTTACCCGCGCCACCGCCCGCATCGCCGCAATTTGCCGGTAATCGTGATGCCGCATGGCGGACCTTTTGGTGTGCGAGACTCCGAGGAATTTGGCTTCTTCCCCTGGCATCAGGCCATGGCCGAGTTGGGCTACGTCGTGATCCAACCTAACTATCGCGGCTCTGGCGGCTATGGGCGGGCTTTCGTTAAGGAGGGTCGCAAGCCGAACGGCTATGGGTTGCGGATGCAGGACGATCTCAACGATGCGCTGACTTGGTTTGCCGCATCCGGTCTGATCGATCCAAAGCGCGCCTGCATCATGGGCTGGTCATACGGCGGCTATGCTACCGCGCGCGGTGCGCAACGCGATCCCGGGCTGTGGAAATGCGCAATCGCCGGGGCGGGGGTTTACGATTTTCCGCTGATGAAGGCCTTCGATACCGAGCAATTCGGCAGCTTCGGTGCAAGCTACCAAGCCACTTCGGACAATCTGGTGGCGATCTCGTCGGCGCGCAACACCGATGGTCCCTGGTCACCGATCCTGATCGTGGCTGGCGTGCGCGATGCCCGTATCCCGCTTGAGCAATCACGCACGCTAGTTTCGCGGCTGCGCAGCTCAGGCAAGAAGGAAGGCGTCGATTTCCGCTATATCGAACAGCCCAAGGGCACCCACAACCTGCCCTATGAGGACGTGCACATTGAATGGCTGGTCGAGGCCGAGCGTTGGTCGGAGCGGTTCAATCCGCCCTATATTGCCAGCGATGTCGACTATGCCAAAAAGCCTGCCATCGATCCGCGTTGGGCCGCGGCTTCCGCGCCGGCAAAGTAGCTCCGTCAACCATTCCTTGAAGATCGCTTGCTAATACCCCTGCTGCAGCACTTTCCGCTGCGGCAGGGGATTATCGGCGCTTGGCGAGCAAGGCTCAGCTAGCATTTTCACCGAACGTCCAAACGGACGGCGCGAGCGTGCGCGCACCTTGCGGCGAAATTAGAGAAGTTGCTCCCGGCTGGCTCGAAGCACCGGGATCGATCGCGGCCTGGGATGAGCTGGCCACCCGCGCGGCGGAGCCCAATCCGTTCTACGAACGCTGGTATCTGCTCCCCTCGCTGCGTGCGCTCGATCCACAGCGCCGGATCAAGCTGCTGCGTTTCGAGCACGATGGCGAGCTCGCCGGACTGCTGCCGCTGGGGAGTGAAGCGCGCTATTACGGCAGGCCCTTCCCCCATTTGCGCGGATGGACGCATGCGAACTGCTTCCTCGGCCAACCACTTGTTGCCAGTGGGCTGGAGCGGCAATTCTGGCGCGCGTTGCTGGATTGGGCCGATCAGAACGCAGGGGCTGCCCTGTTCTTGCATCTAGCTCATATGCCACTGGCTGGGCCACTATATTCGGCCCTCCAAGCGGTCCTAGCCGAACAAGACCGCCCTGCCGCACTGGTCCACCGTGAGGAACGGGCACTGTTGCAATCTTCTGCCGATCCAGAGGCCTATCTCGAAGCATCGCTCTCCAGCAAGAAGCGCAAGGAACTGCGCCGCCAGTTTGCGCGCCTTTCGGAACTGGGCGAAGTGCATTTCACGCGCGATCACGATGCAGTCGGGCTTGATCGGTGGATCGATCAGTTTCTGGAGCTTGAGCACTCGGGCTGGAAGGGCAGTGCCGGTTCGGCGTTGTCATCGCACTTGGCAACCGAAACCATGTTCCGCGAAGCGCTGGCCGGCGCCGCCGCGCAGGGCCGACTGGAGCGCATTACACTGTGGCTCGATTTCGAGCCGATCGCCATGCTGGTCAACTTCCTGACTCCGCCCGGAGCCTTCAGTTACAAGACCGCCTTCGACGAGCGCTACGCCCGTTTCAGCCCCGGAGTGCTCTTGCAGCGCGAGAACCTGGAACTGCTGCGCCGCGATGACGTGGCATGGTGCGATAGCTGCGCCGCCGCCGACCATCCGATGATCGATCACTTGTGGCGTGAGCGCCGCGCAATTGGCCGCATCTCGATTGGGATCGGCGGAGGCCTGCGCCGCGCAGCCTTCCGCATGATCGCCCGCGCCGAACTTGGACGAAACCCGTCAGGAATTACCCGATGACTGTGTTCACCCCGCAAACGCGCGCGACCTTCGCAGCCAACTATCCCGAAGTGCCGCACAAGCTGGCTCACCGTCTTGGCCGGCACCCCTTGCTTGAGCTCGATGCCTTGGCCCAGCTGGCTGAGGCGCTGCCGGCACCCTCGATCGAGTACAACAAGGCTGATCTGCCCATCGGAGTCGACGGCAAGCCTGACCCGACCGGCATCCCGATCGGCGAAACCATTCGCCGCATCGCGCAGACCGGTTCATGGGCCGTGCTCAAGAACGTGGAGCAGCATCGCGATTATGCCGCGTTGCTGGCCGATCTGCTCGCCGAAATCCGGCCGGAGATCGAAGCCAAGACCGGGCGGATGCTCAAGACCCAAGCCTTCATTTTTATCACCAGTCCGAACGGCGTGACCCCTTATCACTTCGATCCTGAGCATAACATTTTGCTGCAGATCCGCGGCAGCAAGGTGATGACGCAGTTTCCCGCCGGGGACCCGGCCTATGCACCCGATGAGGTGCATGAAGGCTACCATACGGGCGGAGCACGCGAACTGCAGTGGCGCGACGAACTGGCAGCGGGCGGTACCGAATTCGCGATTGGCCCGGGCGAGGCGCTGTTCGTGCCGGTGATGGCGCCGCATTGGGTCAGGAACGGCCCGGAGCCATCAGTTTCGCTCTCGATCACCTGGCGCAGCGACTGGTCCTTTGCCGAGGCCGATGCCCGCGCGTTCAACGGCGCGCTGCGGCGGATCGGCATGAAACCGCGCGGCACCGGGCGCTGGCCGCACAGCAACAAGGCCAAGGCCTTTGGCTGGCGGCTGATGCGCAAACTGACGCGGCAAGGTTAAGTGCGCGATTGAAACCGGATTGACGGCGCTGCGGCAGCGCAGCATGGCGGGGCGATGAGTTCCGCTGAGCCTGTATCTGATCCTTCCCCCCAGCAGCTGGTCGATGGGCTGGTGCGCCTGCTGTCGGTGGATGACACCGGCAATGACAACTTCACCGGGCAGCGCCGGAAGGGCGGAATTGGCCGCGTGTTCGGCGGTGAGGTAATCGCGCAAGCGCTCAATGCCGCCCAGGCCACCGTCGGCCCTGAGCGGCCCGCGCACTCGCTCCACGCCTACTTTCTGCGCGGCGGCAGCGAGGAACACCCCAGCGCCATGGCAGTCGCGCGCGATTTCGATGGCGGGTCATTCTCCAACCGGCGGGTGGTGGTGAGCCAGCAGGATCGCCCGATCCTCAATCTCACCGCCTCGTTCCAGAAGCCTGAGATCGGCCTGTCGCACCGCGATGCGCCGATGCCCGAGGTTACCCCTCCCGAGGAGCTCGAACCGGAGATTGACGTGCGCCGCCGCTTTGCCGAGCATGCAAGGCCGGAAAGCCGCCACTTCTTCCTCCAGCCACGCCCGGTGGAAATGCGCGCGGTTGAAGGGCGGCACTGGATGAACCCCCAGCCCGCGCCGCCGCGTTCGCACTCGTGGTTCAAGACGGTTGCGCCCCTGCCCGACGACCCGGCAATCCACCGCGCGGTGCTCGCCTATGCCAGCGACATGAGCCTGCTGGGCACCTGCGCTCTGCCGCATGGTCTCAGCTGGGCGCGCGGCGAGGTGATGAGCGCCAGTCTGGATCACGCGATCTGGTTTCATGACGATTTCCGCGCCGACGAATGGCTGCTCTACGCGACTGACAGCCCCTGGTCCGATCGCGGCCGCGGCTTCAATCGTGGGCAGATCTTCACCCGCGATGGGCGGCTGGTGGCAAGCGTTGCGCAAGAAGGCATGATCCGCAAGGTTGCGCCCAAGAGCTGACAACTGGGAGAGTTGGGAATGCGAGCCAGAACGATTGCACTTGCTCTGGCCGGAGCGGCGCTGCTGGGCGGCGGGGCTTGGTACGCCAGCCTCGATAAGGAAACCCGCGACCTCGTTGCAAACATGCCCACCAATGCCGATGTCCTGTCGTGGCCGCAGGAGCAACGCGACGCCGCCTTCCGGGCGATGGATCGGCTGCCCTTGTTGGCCAAGGCCAACACCGCCATGCCTGCCGCAGACCCACTCCCCCTGCCCGCCGGTGTTCCGCTCAACGTGCCCGGGATCGAAGCCTACATGGCCGGACAACGCACTGCCGGGCTAGTGATCGTGCACAATGGCAAGGTCCGGCTTGAGCGCTATGGCCAGCGGTTTTCGGCGCAAGGTCGCTGGACCAGCTTTTCGGTCGCCAAGTCGTTCACTTCCACGCTGGTCGGCGCGGCGATCAAGGATGGCTACATCAAGAGCCTGGAGGACAAGGTCAGCCAGTACATCACCGGCTTGCGCGGCTCGGCCTATGACGATGTCACGGTGCGCCAGTTGCTGACGATGAGCTCGGGCGTGAAGTGGAACGAGGATTACGAGGATCCGGGTGCCGATGTCGCCCGCTTCAACAAGGCCCAACCTGAGCCGGGGATGGATTCAATCGTCAGCTACATGCGCAAGCTGCCGCGTGCCCATCCGCCGGGCGCGGTCTGGCATTACAATACCGGCGAGACCAATCTGGTCGGCGTGCTGGTCAGCTCTGCCACCAAGAAGCCGCTGACGCAGTATTTGCAGGAGAAGATCTGGCAACCCGCCGGGATGGAAGCGCCCGGCACCTGGCTGCTCGGCAAGAGCGGGCATGAAATCGCGGGCTGCTGCATCCAGGCTGCCACCCGCGACTATGCGCGCTTCGGCCTCTTCGTGCTGGCCGATGGCGTGTCGCGCAATGGCACGCGGATCGTCCCCGAAGGCTGGTTCGCGATGGCGACAACCAAACAAAAGGACATCGGCGAGCCCGGCCACGGCTACGGCTTCCAATGGTGGACCTATGACGATGGCGCGGTCGCCGCGCAGGGTATCTTCGGCCAGGGCATCTTTATCGACCGGAAGCGCAACCTGGTGATCGCCAGCAATTCCAACTGGACCCGCGCAACGATGGGGCCTGAACCCGCCGCGCGCGAAGCCTTCTACAAGCAGATCCAGGCGCTGGTGGATAACGAGAGGTAAACGGCAGCCACTGTAAGACTACCGATCCTGCGGTTGAGCATGTTTCATCGCTTCGAGGTTATCCCTTCGGCGATCCCTCTTGCCGATGGGAGTGCAGAGCGTGCTGCGCCAGATTCCGTGCGAACAGGTCAAGCTGGGGATGTACGTCCACGGCTTCGGCGGCTCGTGGTTCGATCATCCTTTCTGGCGGGGCAAGTTCGCGCTCAAATCGCCGGAAGACGTGCAACGCGTGCGGGATTCCGGCGTGCCTTATGTGCTGATCGATACCGAATTGGGTGACGACTGTGCGACTGTAGCCGCCCCTTCGCCCGCAATGGCCGCGCCGAAACCAAAGCCGCTTCGTCACAGGCAGCCCCCTCCTCCGGTAGACCCTGAAACACCGCAAGCCTCAGAGCGCCGCCGCGCCGTGGCATTGGTCGCTCGATCGAAGAAGGTGGTGAAATACGTCTTCGATGGTGCCCGGCTTGGCCGCGCGGTGCAGCTGTCGGATGTGACGGCGACCGTCGACGCCATTTCCGATTCCGTGGCCGCCAGTCCGCAGGCGCTGCTCGGCGTCACCCGGCTGAAGAACAAGGATGAGTACACCTATCTGCATTCGGTCGCGGTCTGTGCATTGATGGTCTGCGTCGCCCGGCACCTGGGCCGGCCGGAGGACGAAGTGCGCGAACTCGGTCTGGCCGGGCTGCTCCACGATATCGGCAAGATGGGCGTGGCCGAGGAGATCCTCAACAAGCAGGCCTGTCTGACTGATGCGGAATTCGCGGCGATCAAGGCGCATCCCGAACATGGCTTTACCATGCTCAGCAAGGTGGAGAACATCCCGCCCGTGGCGCTCGACGTCTGCCGCCACCATCATGAGAAAATGGACGGGCGCGGCTATCCCTTCGCCTTGCCGGCCGAACGGATCACTCTCGCCGCAAGGCTTGGCGCGATCTGCGACGTTTACGATGCGCTCACTTCGGACCGCGCCTACAAGGCCGCCTGGACGCCCGAACAGGCGGTCGGCGCAATGTGGAGCTGGGATGGGCATTTCGACCCGGCCCTGCTGTTCGCGTTCATGCAGGCGGTGGAGATCTATCCGGTCGGTCTGCTGGTGCGGCTGCGGAGCAACCGGCTCGGCGTCGTGCTGGAGAAACGCCGCCGCAACTCCCGCCCGCGCGCGATGGCCTTTTATGATACTGTTGCACGCGAGCAGATCGAGCCCGTCGAAGTCGTGCTGAAGCCCGATCTGAGCGGCGATCAGGCCGTATCCGTGGAGCGCCCCGAGGACTGGGGAATTGGGAACTTTGAGGAGCTGCAGGCGCGGTGGACCGGAATGGCAGCTTAAACCACTTGCCAATAAAGCCACTAATTGAATTGGTGCAGCGCTTCAGGGCAAACGGCGACGCGTAAGCGTTGAGGTTGCCGTTCTCACTTCAACATTTCCACTTGCATCGAGAATGCGAGTTTCGCTGCGCTGCCACCGTTCAAGCACAAGCCCTGTGGGGTCAACGGTGAAGCGCACAGTGAGCGTGCCTGAAAACTGCCAGTCGGCAAGATTCGCCAGAGCTTGCTCCTCTGTGATTGGCCCACCGGAAATTTGCGCAACGATGACATCAGAGTTTGCCTGTTCTAGCTTGAGCCATTCAGGGTCGAGATTGCCTTCGGCAAGAAAAACCGACCGACCGCTGTCGCTGCTTTCGAGCCTCACCGTCGTTGAGCCTAGCAATCCTTCTATCTCGAACGGTGCGCCGTCGCGAAGGTTGTCTTGCCACAGGCTATAACTTTCAGCGATGCCCAAAGCAGATGCGGGATCGCACTCAATTTTGAAGGCGTTCCAAGTGAATATCCATTTCTCGCAGATTTCACGGGTCCACTTGGCTTTGGCGAGCCAGGGATCGACCCGCGCTTCCAATTCCGAGCGATTGAGCAGTTCGAATGGGCCAATGGTTGGTTTGAACACCCGGACCGGGAACTGCCACTGGCGGCGCTCTTCGGCATCGGGTTCGTCATATACGAGCTCCAACCCGCCATCGCGTATAGCCACGACCTGTTCGATCAAAGTTGAATGGCCTTGAGACGAACCTGACCCTCCGTCGTCGGATTTCATCTCAGTTTGGTAGCTTTGCCGAATCTCAAAGCGAGCACCGGGTTCGACAGATGATTGTGCTGCAACAACATTGGACCAGCAAAGTGCAAGCAACACGGCGATCATTCTAATTTTCATCGGCATCACTCTTTCTCACCCACCCGGATGGTAAAAATCATAGACCGTCTGCGCCACCGCGGCGCTGACGCCGGGCGCGCGTTGCAGGTCTTCCAGGGCCGCTGCGCGGACTTTGCTGGCGGTGCCGAAATGCAGCAGCAGCGCGCGCTTGCGGGCCGGGCCGATGCCGGGGATTTCGTCCAAGGGTGAGGCGGTGATCGCGCGGCTGCGTTTGTCGCGGTGCGCGCCGATGGCGAAACGGTGGACTTCGTCGCGCAAGCGCTGAAGGTGAAACAGCAGCGGGGCGTTTTCGGGCAGCATCTTTTCGCGGCCATCGGGGAAGTGGAACACCTCGCGCCCATCGCGGCCGTGGTGCGGGCCCTTGGCGATGGCAATCAGCGGCACGTCCTCGATCCCCAGTTCCTCGAGCGCATCCTTCACGGCCGACATTTGCCCCTTGCCGCCATCGATCAGCACCAGATCGGGCCACATTCCGCCGTCGCGGTCTGGATCTTCGTCCTGCGCCCCGTCTTCTTGCAAAAGTCTGGCAAAGCGCCGGCCCATCACCTCGCGCATCATCCCGAAATCGTCGTTGGTTTGTGCGGTCTTGATGTTCCACTTGCGGTACTGACCCTTGATGAACCCATCGGGTCCAGCCACCACCATCGCCCCAAGCGCCTGCGCGCCCTGGATGTGCGAGTTATCGTAAATCTCGATCCGCTGCGGCGGTTCGGGCAGTTCGAGGAATTCCGCCAGCTCGCGGTTGAGCCGGGCTTTCGCACCGCTCTCGGCCTGTCGCCGTTCGAGTGCTTCGACCGCGTTGCGCGAGGCCTGCTCCATCAGCCGCCGCCGGTCGCCGCGCTGCGGGACGGACAGCTCAACCTTTCCGCCCGCAGGTCCGGCCAAGGCCTCGGCCAGCAACTCCGCCTCGGGCAGCGCGCGGTCGAGCAGGATCGTGCGCGGCGGGGGGACTTCTTCATAGAACTGCGCGAGAAAGCTGGTCAGCACCTCCTCCGCGCCCAACCCCTCGGTATGGCCCGGGAAGAAGGCGCGGTGGCCCCAGTTTTGGCCGCCGCGAATGAAAAAGGCCTGGATGCCGAAGGCGCCGTTGCGCTCGGCGATCGCGAAGACATCGGCGTTGCCCACGCCCTCGGCGTTGATCGCCTGGCTACCCTGGATGAAGGTCGCGGCGCGCAGCCGGTCGCGCAGGATCGCGGCGGTTTCGAAATCGAGGTTCGCCGCCGCCAACTCCATCTGGGCGTTGAGCTTGGCCTGCACCGCGCCGGACTTGCCGCCAAGGAAGTCCTTCGCCTCCCCCACCAGCTCGGCATAGCCAGCCGCGTCGATCCGCCCGACACAGGGGGCAGAGCAGCGCTTGATCTGGTAGAGTAGGCAAGGCCGGTCGCGTCGCGCAAAGAAGCTGTCGGTGCAGGAGCGCAGCAGGAACAGCTTCTGCAAGGCGTTGATCGTGGTGTTCACCGATCCGGCGCTGGCGAATGGACCATAGTAATTGCCCTTGGCCCGCCGCGCGCCGCGGTGCTTCTGGATGCGCGGAAAATCGTGATCGGCGCGCAGCAAGATGAAAGGGAATGACTTATCGTCGCGCAGCAGCACGTTGTAAGGCGGGCGATAGCGCTTGATCAGCTGCGCCTCGAGCAACAGCGCCTCCGCCTCGCTGTTGGTGGTGACGATGGTCATGGAGCGCGTCTGGCTGACCATCCGCTTGAGCCGCAGCGGCAGCCGCTCCACCTGCGTGTAATTCGCCACCCGGTTCTTCAGCGCCCGCGCCTTGCCGACATAGAGCACATCGCCGCGCGCATCGAGCATGCGGTAAACCCCGGGCTTGGGCTTCAGGGTGGCCACCACTTCCCGGATCGCCGCGACTCCAGCTTCGAGATCGGGCTGACCGGCACCCTTGACGGTATAGGCCGCGCGCTCCTCATTGAAGCGATCCGTAGCGGAAGGCAGGTCTGGGCGGCCGGCGCGGGTCATCGCTCTCAAATAGGGCCTCGGATCGCAGCTTGGAAGCACGGTTGACGGCCCTTCCCCATCTGTTACGCTGCCTCTTCAAAGACCCACAAAACGGGCGTTTGCGGGAGAAGGTATTTGCGGCAACTTCAGGGGATGGATGCGTCCTTCGTTGCGCTCGAAACGCGCAATTCGCCGATGCACATCGGCTCGATCCTGATCTACAACCCCGAAACCGCGCCCGGCGGCTTTGTCCGCTACAAGGACATCTTGCGCTTCTTCGAAAGCCGGATGCAGCTGAGCAAGACCATGCGCCAGCGGCTGGTGCGGGTGCCGTTCGATCTGGACTATCCCTACTGGATCGAGGATCCGGACTTCGATCTGGAATACCACGTCCGCCACGTCGCGCTGCCCAAGCCGGGGGACTGGCGGCAATTGTGCATCCAGGCGGCGCGGATCTTTGCGCGGCCGCTCGATCTCACCCGCCCGCCGTGGGAATTCACCGTGGTTGAAGGGCTCGACAATATTCCCGGCGTAACCCCCGGTTCCTATGCGATGGTCACCAAAGTCCACCACGCCGCGATTGACGGGATGAGCGGGATCGATCTGATGGAGGCGCTCCACACGCTCGATCCGCATGCCGCCGCGCCGAACCAGCCCGATACCTGGCAGCCCGAGGAAGTGCCCAATATCCTCACCCTGTTGGGCAAATCATGGCTCAACAACATCGCCAATCCGGCGCGGCAGCTGGAGGTTGCTGCCAAGGCGGTGCCGGGCCTGGCCAATGCAATCAAGGGGCTGGCCGCCAAGGAGTTCAAGCTCCACGGGGAAATGCTGGCCCCGCGCACGCGCTTCAACACGGTTATCTCACCCAACCGCGTGGTAGAGGGCCGCTCGGTCCCGCTGGCCGATATCAAGGCAATCCGGCAGGCTGTGGCGGGGGCCAAGGTCAACGACGTGTTTCTTGCCATCGTTGGCGGGGCCATGCGCAAGTATCTGGAGCATCACAAGGATCTGCCCGCCAAGACGCTGACCGCGATGGCCCCGATCTCGGTCCGGTCGGGCGAGGAAAAGGGCGATATGGGCAATCAGGTGGCGGCGATGATCGCTCCGCTGGGTACCCACATCGCCGACCCGCTGGAACGGCTGGACTATGTCCATTCGCAGACCAAGAATTCCAAGGCGATGACCGACGCGCTCGGCGCGCGCAACATGACCGAGATCAGCAAGGTCAGCCCGGCGCTGTTCATGGCGCTGGGTGCGCAGCTCTATACCCGGCTGGGTCTGGCCAACCGGGTCGGCCCGCCCTTCTCCACCGTGGTGACCAACGTGCCGGGGCCGCCAGTGTCGATCTATTCGGCCGGCGCGCGGCTGGAAAGCATGATGGGTCTGCTTTGCCTGACCGATGGGCTGGGCCTGGGCCACGTGGTGCAGAGCTATGTGAAGGAGGCGACCATCGCCTTCACCGCTTGCCGCCGGGTGATGCCCGATCCCGAATTCTACGCGCAGTGCATCGAGGAGAGCTTTCACGAGCTGCGCGATGCCGCCAAAGCTGCGGCAGAAGCGCCCGCCAAAGAGCCAGTTGCCGCCAAGGCGCAGTCTGACAAGCCAGCTGCCAAGCCCAAATCAGCCGCAAAGCCAGCGGCCAAAGCCAAACCTGCTGCAACCACCAAGAAATCCGCAGCCAAGCCAAAAAGGTCGCCCAAGAAATGACTTCAGCCCAAACCGCCGCTGCGCAATCGAGCGCGCGCCCGCCGCACCGCCTGCTGATGCTGGCCGAAGGCCGCGCGGTATTCGAACTCGCCTCGTTCTACGCCACCCGCCACCTGCTCGCCGCGCTGCCCAAGGGCGATGGGCATCCGGTGCTGGTGCTGCCCGGCTTCATGGCTTCGGACAGCTCAACCGCGCCGATGCGGCGGCTGCTCAAGGACCTGGGCTATCAGGCCCACGCCTGGGGCCTTGGCCGTAATGTCCGCGTCGACACGGCGCGGGTGCGGCAGATGGAAGAGCTGCTTTTGCAGATCAACCACAAGACCGGGCAGAAAGTCTCGATCGTCGGCTGGAGCCTGGGCGGGGTTTTCGCGCGCGAACTGGCCAAGCTGCATCCTGAGGCAGTGCGGCAGGTGATCTCGCTGGGCAGCCCGATCTCGGACGATCGCAACCACACCAATGCCACCCGGCTGTTCGAATACCTCAACGGCAAGGACCCCGAGCCGATCCGCGAAGGCCGCTTTCAGGATCTGGGCAAAGCCCCGCCGGTTCCGACGACCTCGATCCTCACTCGTACCGATGGTATCGTGCACTGGCGCGGATCGGTCCAGCACCCCGATCTTGGGCATGCGCAGACCGAGAATATCGAGGTTCATGCCAGCCATGTCGGCCTTGGCGTCAATCCCAGCGTGATGATCGCGCTGGCCGACCGGCTGGCCCAGCCGGAAGGCACTTGGGTGCCGTTCAAGCCCAAGCTGCCCCAACGCTGGATGTTCCCGCAGCGCCGGTTGCACTGAGACTGACCCAGTTTCTTCCCATTTTCACGAAGTGCAAATGGGGAGGTGGCGCGGCTGCGGGCCGTGACTGAGGGGTAATGGCCGAGACACTAAAACCCCTCCGTCTTGCGCTACGCGCGATCCACCTCCCCATTTGTGACATTCGTCAAAAATGGGAAGAATCACGGCCATTTAGAACTGCTTCCTGATTTCAAACGCGATGTACCGCCCGCGCGGGTCCAGATAGTCCGGCTGATAGCTCAGCGGCACCGTGCCGGTTCCATCGGTCACGCGCTGGCGGCTATCGAGCAGATTGTCGATCCGCAGCGCCAGCCGCACGCCTTTCAGGAACGGCACTTGCTTGATCAGCCCTTGCCGCTGATCGAGGTTGAGGAACAACCGCAGATCGAAGCCGAGCAGTCCGCCGAATTCCAGATCGCTCGATCCCGGCAGTCCGCTCGCGCGAATCCGGGTGGGCGCGGTGTAGCGGCCGGTCAGGCGCAGACCCACGCCCTTGTGAAACACGCCGCTTTCCAGCTCAACCGAATGCCGGGCCACGCCGCCACCGGTCAGCGCATCGCCATCGAGCAGATCGAGCACGGTCCCACCCGGCGTGACCAGCACCCGGTCGGTGAATCGATAGGTGTGGTAGAGGCCCACGCTCCAGCGGCCTTGCCCGCCGCCGCCGAACATCGCCATCATCGCACCCATTCCGCCGCCACCGCCGCCGGGGCCGCCCGGTCCGCGCGGCGGACCACCCGGAGCGCCAGCGGGCGGCGGTCCGCCCGAGGGAGGTCCGGGAGGTCGTCCGCTCCCCGCTCCGCCGCCCGGTCCGCCGCCGGGCCGCATGCCGCCCATCATACCGCCCCCGGGCGCGGCCTTGCCGACCGTGCCGGACAGGTTGATCCCCCAGCGCAGCCGCTCGCCCGCTTGTTCGGCCAGAGTGAGCGGGCGGCGATCGATTTCGATCAGGCGGCCAGTGCCATCGCGCCTCACCCGCCCCGGAAAGGCCGCTTCGATCGCCGGAGTCAGCAGCGGGAAGCTGGCCGT
>CAZVMC010000022.1:25618-27373 GCA_964628635.1 uncultured Novosphingobium sp.
GCGCCGAAGTCGGAGACATGGCTCAGGTTCGCGCTGAGGTTCAGCGTCAGATCGCCCAGCCCCGCGCCGAACTGTTCGCGGCGGCTGGTCAGCGGCAGCGCGAGATTGACCCCGCCTTGCACCCGGAACCGGTTGAGCTGCACCGGGCCGACGGCTGCGCGGGAATCATCGCTGACAAAATCGATCCAGGTCGTCCCCGCTTTCACCGTCAGCGCCGCGCGGCCTGCTGGCAGCGCAAAGGGTTGGCCAACCAGCGTGATCAGGCTTTCGATCCGCTCCGAATTGTTGCTCACCCGGTCAAACCCGGCCGGGGTGAGGCTGGGTAGCGGGCCGGTGATCGGCAGCGTGCCTGCTGCGGCGGCGGTGACCAGCGCGGCGGTGTTGGCGCGGCGATCAATCTGGGTGATCGATTCGGCGTGGGTGTAGTCCAGTGTGGCATTGAACTGCCACGATCCGAGCGTGGTGTTCAGCCCGCCCCCGCCCACGGCCGAGATCGCGCGATTGTTTTGCTCAAGCGGGTCAGACAGCGCGCGCAAGGCACTGGCCCCGCCGGGTCCGGGCGCGGTCAGGCGGACCAGATCGAGCCCAAACAGGCTGCGGGTATCGGTAACATTGATCCCGCCGTTGAAGCTGAGCGAGCCGCCCAGCCCCTTTTCGCCCAAGCCGGTGGCCCAGCTGCCGTTCAAATCAAATGCATTCGACCCGGCGATCAAGGTGCGAAAGGCAGCAGGGTCGGGATCAGTGGCCACTGTCGGGATCGAATCCGCCGTCTGGATCAGATCACGCTCGTTCTCGGTTAGAGGGCTGGTTTCGCTGTAGCCAATGTTCAGGTTGAGCCGGCTCGGCCCATCGATCCTGAGCATCGAGCTGCCGATCTCCCAGACCGTGCTGCCGCCCGCCCCAGGCTGGCGGTAATCCACCTCGACCGAGCGGCCGACGAAATTGTCTTTCAGGATCAGATTGACCACCCGCTGGTTGGGCGGAAAGCCAAACCGCAGCGCCACTTCTTCCGGCAGGACCTCGACCCGTCTGATCGCTTCGGGCGTGAAATTCGCCAGCTCGCGGAAATTGGAAATGCGCAACCCGTTGAGCAGGATCACCGGCGGTCCGCCACCACCGCGCCCACGCCCAGACCCGGTCTGCGGAGCCAAAGCGGCGAGCAGGTCCTGGATCGACGAGGCACCATAGGCTGCAATATCCGCCTCGTTCAGCGTGATGATCGGTGGCTGCGGCGTATCAACTTGCCCCGGAATACGCGATGCCGTGACGACGATCTGGTTGCGCTCGGACGGTGCAGATTCCGCCTGCTCCTCGCTGGTCACCGTTTCAGGTTGCGCTACCTCCTGCGCCAGCACCGGCGAGGCGAGCAACAACGAAACGAGCGAGGTACCGGACAGCAATGGGTTGCGCACTGACTGGACTTTCTGTGACTGCAAAGGACCTTACGCGAAATCCCCATCCCCGGCTGTGCCACTGGCCCAACCCGGATAGGCTGGCAAGGTGCGGCCCCGTATCAAATTGTCGCATGACCGTGAAAGATCGACCAATGGCCGTAGCGGCCCGGTGAACGGCTTGGGCTTTCCTTTTGCCCGCTCCGCCGCTATGGCGCGCCGCAATCAGGCTAGACAGCAACGGAATACGATCTCGGATGGCGAAGGAAGAACTTCTCGAAATGCGCGGGCAGGTGGTGGAATTGCTGCCCAATGCGATGTTCCGCGTCCGGCTTGAAAACGATCACGAAATCCTGGGCCACAC
>CAZVMC010000023.1:0-1470 GCA_964628635.1 uncultured Novosphingobium sp.
GCAAATTCGGCGACAGCGCCGGTCACAGTTACGCCGTCACCAACTGCAACCGTCGGCGCGGTGCCGGTGAAGATGAACATTCCGTCCGAAGTCGCGGCGTTGCCGTCGCCGGTTGGGTCCTGAAGGTAGTAGCCATTGGTGGCCACAGCGGTGACGATACCCGAAGTTGTCACCGGCTGGCCGACATAGGCCGAAGTGTGGCCCGCGCCCTGGATCTGCATGATCGTCAGCGTTACCGGATCGTCGTTGACGATGATCCCGGTCGCAGCACCATCGCTGATCACAGCATTGCCGGTGACGTTCGAGAGGTTGACGCTGAAAGTCTCGTTGCCTTCGCCGGTGGTGTCGCCCTGGATCGGCAGAGTGATCGTGCGGGTGAATTCACCCGCGGCAAAGGTCAGCGTCCCGGTGAACACTGCGCCAGCGCCGAAGTCGGCGGCATTGGCAGTGCCATCCAGCGCCACCGCGAAATCGACTGTTGCCGATGTGGCAAAACCGCCCGCGCGACTGACCGTGAAGGTGATCGTGCTGGTGCCCGAATTGCCTTCGGTCACGCTGGCATCGCGGATGCTGATCTGACCTTGATCGGTGCCGCTGAGGAAGGTCTGCCCCGCGTTCACCGCGCCTTCGGTGTTGGCCACATTGGCGGCCCAGGTGAAATCGGCGTAGCTCGATCCGGTACCAACCAATTGCAGCGTGAAGCCCACTGCCGCGTTGTCTTGCGATACCCCGATATCGGTGCTGGTCAGACCGTTGGCCGGACCATTGGTGGCGGTCATCGTGCCTTCGTAGCTAAGGAATTGGATCACCCGGCCAAGGTTGTCGACCAGGGCAATCCCGTCTGGCGCGCCGTTCTGGATGCCGGGGGTCAGCGCCTTGAAGAAGCCGAAGCCATTGGTTGTGCTGGCCAGCGTGCCCGACAGGTTGATGGTCGAATAGCTTGCCCCGCCGTTGCCGTTGTAGAGCACGATCGACCAGCCGGTCAGATCGACCCCGGCCAGGCCAGCCACTTCGACAAACTCGTTCGCGTCAGTCCCGGCATTGTCATAGTGGATTTCGTTGATCCAGACGTTGGCGATCGGGGCGGTATCGTCGTTGGTGATCGTGCCTGCCCCCGAGCCATCGGTGATGGTCAGTCCGCCAGTTGGGTTCGAAAGCGCTACGGTAAAGGTCTCGTTCGGTTCGAAATCGGTGTCGCCTGCCACCGCAACAGTGATCGTGGCGCTGGTCTGGCCATCGGCAAAGCTGACGGTTCCGGTCAGCGCACCTGCGAAGTCAGCCGCGTTGGTGGTGCCATTGCTGACCGTCCAAGTAACATCGCCCGCACCGGTACTGCCGCCACTGCGGGTTACCGTGAAGACCATATTGGTCGTGCCGCTGTTGCCTTCGGCGAGCGAGACATCGTTGATGCTCAGCGTGCCGACCGGCGGGGTATCATCGTTGGTGATCGTGCCCTGACCCTGGCCATCG
>CAZVMC010000023.1:1570-14500 GCA_964628635.1 uncultured Novosphingobium sp.
ACCAGGCCATCCGCGCGGTTCAGCGCGCCCAGTCGCCATTGTTCACCAACATAAGCAATATCCAGCGTGCCGATCGCTGCTCCGGTATTGTTGGTGAACTGAGCACCGAGTGTGGACGTGAGGCTGCCGCTGAGGAGTGTGCCCAGCGCCCGCTCGGTGGTGAATGCCGCACCGAAGCTGTATGTGTCGCCCGTGCTGTTTGTCCCGGCGCCTGCCAGATAGGTCAGGTTCGCAGCGGTTCCGACCTCGTCGAAATACCACCCGGTTGGCATTATCGAAGATAGCTGGTTGGCCATAGTATCGAAGTTTTCGGTGACGGCCGTATCCATCGCAGTCAGCGAAACTGCGCCGGTGCCGGTCAAAGCGACGGGTCCGGGTGCGGCGTTGGCTTGTTGGGGCTGGACCGGGCTGGCGCTCGGCGTGGAAGGTTCGAATGATCCCCAGCTTGCCAGGTTCACTTCAGGCCCATTCGCATCCAGATCGCGATTGGCAATGTTCATTAGGTCTGGAACGGCTGCATTAATCCCGGTCGAGACGAACTTCACCGGTGCGCTGCCGATCGATTCCGCAACAGTGTCATCAAGCGAGAGCCGCTCGGTGCGATCGAGATCGCCAAAGGAAAAGCTATCGGCAAACGTGCGAAAATTGTCTGACATGGACATGAACCCTGTTTGAAGCGGGCGCGGTTGCCGGGCGCTCGCTGGACGGACAGCGCACCGCCCGAATCTGTTGACTGCGGGCAGGAATGGACAGTGTCTATTGCAGTTGCGCGTCAAGCCAAGCGTTGAGGCGAAGAATTCAACAGGAAACAGGTGTTTTTACAGATCGGCGCGGCACGATTGCAACAGACTGGAGGTGGCTAGTCCACCCTGAACGCAAACGGCTCAGCCCCGCGCCGCAATTCGTCGCCGATCACTTCGCGCCCGACCGGAGGGGCGGCGCGCGCCGGACAGGCGGCGCGGTTGCATAGGCGGCAGGTGACGCCAACGGGTGTGGCTTGCGCTTTCGCCGGATCGAGGCCCTTGGCATAGACTGTCTTCACCGCATGTTCGGCGGCACAGGCCAGCGCGATCGCGCGGGTCACGCGCGGCCGGTCGAACCCGCCGCCCGCAGCATTCACGGTCCGTGCGATCGAGAAGAAACGCTGGCCATCGGGCAGTTCGAGGAACTGCGGCACAATCTCTCCGGGTGTGCGAAACACGGTGTGGACCGACCATAGCGGGCAGCCGCCGCCATGCGCGGCAAAGGGAAAGCCTGCACCATCGAGCCGCTTTGAAACATTGCCGGCCGGATCGACCCGAATGAAGAAAAATGGCACGCGCGCCATGCCGGGCTTGTTCAGCGTGGTCAGCCGGTGCGCGACCTGTTCGAAGCTGGTCCGGAACTGGCGACTGAGCGCTTCGACATCATAGGCGCGCTGCTCGACCGCGCGGGTGAACTTGTCGTAAGGCATTAGGATTGCGGCGGCGGCATAGCTGGCCAGGTTGCGCTTCACGAGGCTCGCGGCGGTCGCGCTGCCAAAGAGGTGTCCGGCCAGTAGCGCGGCGATCTCCTTGCGCAGCGCGGCATAGGCAATGTGCGTCGCGACCTGAAAAGCGCGGCTGGCACCGTCCAGCGTATCGTCGATCAGCAGCTGGGAATTGTGCCGATCGTGCCGCCGCATCGCCCCCATCATCACGTCGGGCGGCAGATAGCGGACGCGAAGGCCATGCTCGGCGCGTAGCCATTCGGCGGCACTGCCCTTGCGCTCAATCTCGCCGGCGAGTTCCTCTGCGCGCGCATCGAGCGTAGGGAAATAGTTGCGCGCCTCGGCCACGAACCGCCGGGCTTCGGCCGCCGGATCGTTTTCCTGCGGACTCTCGCGCTGTTCAGCCAGCGCCCGCTGCTCGCGTGCATAGGCACCGTGCAGCCGCAGCAGCGCTTCGCTGATCCCAGGGAACGAGGCGGCCAGATCCGCCACTTCCAGCCCGGACACTTCGATATCGGCCAGCAGCGGATCGCGCAGTACGGCGGTCAGGCGGCGGGCGTAATCCTCGCTGTCTTCCCCGGCGAACTCCGCGAGATCAAACCGGTAAGACTTGGCGAGACGAAGCAGCAGTTCAGCCGTCAGTGGGCGCTGGTTGCCTTCGAGCAGCGCGACGTAACTGGGCGAAACGCCAAGGTCCTGCGCCATCGCCTGCTGGGTCAGCCCCAGTTCACGGCGCAGACGGCGCAGGCGCGGTCCTAGGTACAGCGGGCGGGATTCGGTCATGCGTTGTCATATCAGCACAACATTACAAAGAAAAGATGTAAAGTATTACAATGACACTTCGCGCTGCCTTCCCGCATTGCGGCATGACGCGTTAGCACCTGCACAACGAACCGGCCTCCCCAGCGCCGCAGTGCAAGGATAACCACGATGACCTACTCGCAAACCATCGCCGATGCCCGCAAGACCATCGATCGCAATGCCGGTCCGTGGGACGGGATCGATGCCGCCTCGGTCGCCCGGATGCGGCTGCAGAACCGCTTCAAGACCGGGCTCGATATCGCCAAGTACACTGCCGGGATCATGCGCCGCGATATGGCGGCTTACGATGCCGACCCGGCCAATTACACCCAGTCGCTCGGTTGCTGGCACGGGTTTATCGGGCAGCAGAAGCTGATATCGATCAAGAAGCACTTCGGCACCACCAAGGGGCGCTACCTCTACCTCTCGGGTTGGATGGTCGCCGCGCTGCGCAGCGAATTCGGTCCGCTGCCCGATCAGTCGATGCACGAGAAGACCAGCGTTCCCGCACTGATCGAAGAACTCTACACCTTCCTCAAGCAAGCCGATGCGCGTGAGCTGGGCGGTCTGTTTCGCGAACTGGATGCCGCCAAGGCTGCTGGCGACGCGGTCAACACGCACCGGCTGCTCGCCAAGATCGATGAGTTCGAAACCCACGTAGTGCCGATCGTCGCCGATATCGATGCCGGGTTCGGCAATGCCGAGGCGACCTATCTGCTGGCCAAGAAGTTCATCGAGGCGGGTGCCTGCTGCATCCAGATCGAGAACCAGGTCTCGGACGAAAAGCAATGCGGCCACCAGGACGGCAAGGTCACTGTCCCGCACGAGGACTTCCTCGCGAAGATTCGCGCGGTCCGCTACGCCTTTATGGAATTGGGCGTTGACGACGGGATCATCGTAGCCCGCACCGACTCGCTCGGTGCCGGTCTGACCAAGCAAATCGCCGTCACTCACGAGAAAGGCGATATTGGCGATCAGTACAATTCGTTCCTCGATTGTGAGGAAGTGACCGAAATTGGCCACGGCGATGTGCTGATTACCCGCGACGGCAAGCTGATGCGGCCCAAGCGCCTGCCGAGCAATCTGTTCCAGTTCCGCAGCGGAACCGGCGAAGATCGCTGCGTGCTCGATTGCATCACCAGCCTCCAGAACGGGGCGGACCTGCTGTGGATCGAAACCGAAAAGCCGCACATTGGCCAGATCGGCGGGATGGTCAGCCGGATCCGCGAAGTGATCCCGAATGCCAAGCTGGTTTACAACAACTCGCCCAGCTTCAACTGGACGCTCAACTTCCGCCAGCAGGTGTTCGATGCCTGGTCGGCCGAAGACCGCGACATGTCAGCCTACGACCGCGCCAAACTGATGAGCGTTGATTACGATGCGACCGAACTGGCGATCGAAGCCGACGAGCGCATCCGCACCTTCCAGCGCGATGCGGCGCGTGAGGCGGGGATCTTCCACCACCTGATCACCCTGCCGACCTACCACACCGCGGCGCTCAGCACCGACAACCTGGCCAAGGAGTACTTCGGCGAGGCCGGCATGCTGGGCTACGTCAAGAACGTGCAGCGCGAGGAAATCCGCCAGGGCATCGCCTGCGTGAAGCACCAGAACATGAGCGGATCGGACATTGGCGACGATCACAAGGAATACTTCGCCGGTGAAGCCGCGCTCAAGGCGGGCGGGGCAGCGAACACGATGAATCAGTTTGCAGCCTGACAGGCTGCGAGGGAACCAATTCGCGGCCTAAACCACCGCACACGTCATCCTGGGGAGGATGTCCGGCCCGTCATGCGCCCCTTTCGCATGGCGGGTCGGTACGTTTTGGCGCGCAGGCGCTTGCACCCCGCGCGCAGATGTTTAATCACGCGATTAAACCGCTGCGTGGGAGCGCAAGATGTCGATACTCTACGATGAAGGCCAACAGGCGATCGCCAACGAATCGCGCCGCGTGCTCGACGCCCGTACCGACAAGGCGCGGCTGCTGAAGCTCCTCGAGCAACAAGGCCAGATCGATCAGCCATTCTGGGATACAGCCGTCGAGCAAGGCTGGACGGCGCTGGCCATTCCCGAAGAACACGGTGGACTGGGGCTTGGGTTGACCGAACTTGGGCTGGTCGCGCAGGCTTGCGGTGCAGCGACGGCGGGCGCGCCGTTCCTCACTGTGGGCTATGGCGCGGCTTCAGCAATGATCGCGGGTGGTCAGACTGACTGGCTGCCAAAGCTAGCTTCGGGGGAAGTGAAAGCGACTGTCGCCACCGCCGAGGGCAACTCGATTCTTCCCGGTTCACCGTCGGTCAAATATGTTGACGGTAAACTCAGCGGAACCAAGCCGGGAGTATCCGGCGGTCAGTGCGCCGACCTCGCGGTGGTCTGGGCAAGCGGCGCGAGTGGGCCGGTGCTGACACTTGTTGAACTCAAGAACGCCTCCCGCACCTTAATCAATTCGTTCGACAACACCCGGCTCTATGCCGACCTGGCCTTTGTCGAGGCACCTGCCACGTTGCTGGCCGAGGGCGATGCTGCCCGCGCGCTGGCGCTCGACATTCTCGCCCGGATGGCCGTGGTCACCGCGCACGAGCAAGTCGGCGGGGCCGAAGCTCTGCTCTACATCGCGCGCGATTACGCCGTAACGCGCAAGGCCTTCGGCCAGCTGATCGGGGCGTTTCAGGCGGTCAAACACCGGATTGCCGAGATGTATGGCCTGATCGAGATCGCCCGCGCCAATTGCATTCACGCTGCGAGCCGGGAAGGGCAGGCGGACTTCCTGCTTGCTGCGGCCGACGCACGAATCTCCGCAACCGAGGCCTATGATACAGCCGCTCGCGATTGCGTCCAAGTCCACGGCGGGATCGGGGTAACCTGGGAGCAGGGGCTCCACCTCCACATGCGCCGGGCGCGCAGTCTGGCGATCGAGCAGGGCAACCTGCTGTTCTGGGAAGATTTGCTGGTCAATCAGCTGACAGGAGAAGCAGCATGAGCGAGCTGGAAACTTATCGCGCCAATGCCCGCAAATGGCTGGAAGGCATGGCTCCCAAATATGCCCGCGGCGCCCGCGCCGGGAACACGGTTGAGGAGGATCTCGCGTTGGGCCGCGAATATATGGCGGCCAAGTACGACGCCGGTTACGCCGGGATCAACTGGAAGACCGAGATTGGCGGGCAGGGCCTGTCCAACCTCCACAAGATCGCCTTCGATGCCGAGGAAATGCAACTTGGCATGCCCAATGGGTTCTTCGGCATCTCGCTCGGCATGCCGGTGCCAATCCTGATTGCTTATGGACAGGATCGTGACTGGGTGAAGAAGCGCGTGATCGCGGCGCTGCGCGGCGAGGAGATCTGGTGTCAGCTGTTCTCAGAGCCTTCGGGCGGGTCTGACCTTGCCGGGCTGCGCACCAAAGTCGAGCCTGATGGCAACGGCTGGAAAATGAACGGGCAGAAGGTCTGGACCAGCTGGGCGCAGTATTGCGACTATGGCGTGATCGTTGCCCGCAGCGATCCGACTGTCGAAAAGCACAAAGGGCTGACCTACTTCTGGGTCGATATGAAGGCCAAGGGCGTGGATGTCCGCCCGATCAAGCTGGCGGGCGGCGATAGCCACGTCAACGAAGTGTTCTTTGACGACGTGCGGCTGGAAGATAACCAGCGCATGGGCGAGGTCGGCGGCGGCTTCGGTGTCGCGCTGCATACGCTGATGATCGAACGCTACATCGCGACCGACAGCGCCGGGTTCGGTCCGCACCTCGATGAGTTCGTCAAGCTGGCCAAGCGGACCGAAGTCAATGGCAAGCCCGCGATCGAAGACGGCCGCATCCGCTCGGCCATCGCGCGCAACCACGCGATGCGGGCCGGACTCGATTCGATCACCAGGCGCGCTTTTGCGATGATGCAGGCGGGGATGCAGCCGGGGCCCGAGGGCTCGCTGCAAAAACTGGTCGCGGTGCGCAGCCGCCAGCGGCTGTCCGAACTGGCGATGGACCTGCAGGGGCCAGAGGCGCTGCCGTTCGATGAACATGCCTATGTCAAGGAAGACTGGGGTACGAGCTGGCTCAACGCACCCACCGGTCGGATTGCGGGCGGTTCGGACGAGGTGCTGCTCAACACGATCGCGGAGAAGGTCTTGGGGCTGCCGCAAGACCATCGCCCAGACAAGGGCGTGCCGTTCAACGCGATCCCGGCCTGACCTAGCGTGCGGCGCTGGGTCGGACGAGGTTGGGTTTCTTCATCAGCAAGGTCAAAGGCACAACCGCCAGCGTCATCCACATCATCAGGTAGAAATCGTTGGTATAGGCGATCATCGCCGCTTGCCGGTTGACCTCGCCATCGACCACTCGCAACGCGGCTTCGCCCACGGCCTGGAAGCGGTCGAGGGTTGAGAAGTCGAGTACTTGCAAGGATGAACTGGTGATGTTGCCGGCCAGGTCGGAGTGCGAAACCTGGATGTTGCCCGAAAGGAACGTGATCACGATCGAAATGCCGATCGATGAACCGATCGAGCGCGACAGGTTGAGCAGGCTCGATCCGTCTGTACGCAGCAGCGGGGGCAAAGTGGCGAAGGCGACCGCGTTGAGCGGGATGAATACCAGTCCCATGCCCAGCCCCTGCATCAGGCCCGACGTGGCGACATGCCAATAGTCGGTCTGCAATGACCAGTGCGCCATTTCCCACAGCGATGCGGCGGCGATCAGGAACCCCAATCCGATCAGGATGCGCGGGTCGAAGCCTCGGCGGATGATGACTCCAGCCAGCTGCATCGAGATCAAGGTGCCGATCCCGCGCGGCATCATCGCCGAGCCCGTATCCATCACGCCATAGCCGAACAGCCGCTGCAACATGGTAGGGAGCAGCGCCATCGTCGCAAACATCACCACTCCGATTGCGAAACCGAAAAAGATCCCGAACAGGAAGTTGCGATCGGCGAAAAGCGCGCGGTTGAACAGCGGTTGATCAACAGTGAAGAAGTGAATGATCGCCATCCACGCGCTCGAAACCGCCAGGAACAGGTAGATCCAGCTCTCAAACGATTGAAACCAGTCGATATGATTGCCGCGGTCCAGCAGCAGTTGGATTGAGGTCAGCATCATTCCGACCATCGCAAATCCCGCCATATCGAACCGTCGTCTCACGATCTGGCGTGAAGGCAACATGGCGATCAGAATGGCCAGCGACAACGCACCCAGCGGCACGTTGACATAGAATACCCAGCGCCAGTTCCAGTTCTCGGTCAGCCAGCCGCCGAGTAGTGGACCCATGATCGGTCCGATCATGATGCCCATGCCCCACAGTGCCATCATCTGCGATTGGCGGCTGGGCTTGTTGGTATCAATCATCGCTGCCTGGCTGAGCGGCGAGATGAAGGCCCCGGTTGCGCCTTGCAGGGTGCGGAAAATCACCATCTGCGTGACGTTCTGGGCCAAGCCGCAGAGCATCGAGGCAATCACGAAGCCCGCCACTGACAGGATCAGCAAGCGGCGCGAACCGATCCGGTCGGCCAACCAGCCGGTGATAGGCATGGCCACCGCGACGGCGATGATATAGCTGGTCAGCACCCAGCTGATCTCGTCCGGCGTGGCGCCCAAGCTTGATTGCATGTGCGGGATCGCGACGTTGGCAATGGTGGAATCGAGGATCTGGATCAGTGAAGCAGTCATGATTCCGATCACCAGCAGTGTCGGGTTTGCAACCGGCAGCAGGGCAACATCGTCGCTTGGTGCGGGCGCGGCGGCGGAAACCCGTGCGGTTGGTGCGGCGGCGCTCGCCACGAAGCGGCCTAGTGCTTGCGGCCGTCGGTGAAGACGGTGACTTTGGTCGAAAGGCCCGAGATCAGTGGCCGCGGGCTGGGACCATCGAGCAGGATCCGTACCGGCACCCGCTGAGTCACCTTGACCCAATTGCCGGTGGCGTTCTGCGCAGGCAGAACGGAAAATTCGCTGCCAGTGCCTGCGCCAATCGAGCCGATCCGGCCCTTCAGGACCAGCCCGGGATAGGCATCGACGCGAATCTCGGCGAGCTGACCCACGCGCATATCCGCCAGATCGGTCTCCTTGAAATTGGCTTCGATAAAAGCCGAGCCATCGGCCACCAGAGTCAGCACGGGGACGCCAGCGATAATATCCTGCCCAAGCTGCAACCGGTTGGCCTGGCTGACCGTGCCAGCAACCGGGGCGCGAACCTCGGTGCGGCGCAGGCTAAGCTCGGCCAGCCGACGCTGCGCGGTGGCTGATGCGACCTGCGGGTAGACGCCCGGCAGTTGCTGGCCGGATGAGAGCTTTGCGGCGGCTTCATCGCGCTTCGCCAGGGCAAGGCGCAATTGTTCCTGCGCAACTGTGACAGCGTGCTGCGCCGCCTCGTAGGCCGCCTTGGTGGTGAAGCCCTTTTTCCACAGTGCTTCCTGCCGCGCGAGGTTCGAGCGGGCAAAAGCGATATTCTCTTGCGCGGCGGAAATGTCTGCGCCGGATAAGGCGCTGGAGTTTGCCGCTGCGATCTGGCTGGCTTGCGCCGCAGCGATCGCCGCGTCAGCCTGCGCGATTTGCAGTTGAAACGGTTCGGCATCGATCCGGAACAGCAAATCGCCAGCTTTCACGCGCTGGTTTTCCCTGACGAGCACTTCCGCGATTTGCCCACCGACCTGCGCGCTGACCGAAATCTTGTCGAGGTGGATATAGGCGTTGTCGGTTGAAACCTTGCCTTGCAGGCTCTGCCAATAGACCAGTCCAGCGATCAGCAGGATCAGCGGCAAAGACAGCATAAGCAGGAGCCGGCCCCAGCGGCGTGGCGGCTTGCTGGCGTTGGCGCGCTCAGTTGGAGCCTGATCTGCCGACGAGATTATTGCGGGATCGGCTTCAGCCATGGACTGCCTCCGCAAGCGCGCGGCTGGCGGTAAAGTTGGTCCGGATCGCCTCAAGCGCTGCGCCCAACGCATCGCGCTGGCCGTCGGTCAGGCCAGCCAGCATCTCTGCCTCAAGGTCGGTCAGGCTGGAGCGAACCTGTTCGATCGTCTCGCGGCTGCGCTGGGTCAGGAACAACCGCCAGGCGCGGCGGTCTGCCGGATCGCGCTGCCGTTCGATCAAACCGGCATCCTCCAGCCGGTCAATCATCCGCGTGAGCGAGATCGGTTCGACCTCCAATCGCTCGGCATAGTAGCCCTGGTTCTCACCTTCGGTGACGTGCAGGATCAGCAGCAGCCGGGCTTGCGGACCGGTCATCCCCAGTTCGCGAACCCGTGCGTCAAATGCCCGCCGCAACAGGCGCGCACTATCCGACAACAAGTAGGGCAGGGTAAGCATGCTTGGCATATAATAGATAGGCTTATCATAAGCAAGCTACTTTAGCTTGCTGACCTTCGTTCCGAACCGCGATTGCCATTCTTAATCGACCGGTTAAGCTACATCCTCGGAGCACCACGCAGGAGAGTGAAATGGCGATCAAAACCCGGATTACCGAACTGCTGGGGATTAAGCATCCGGTGGTGCAGGGCGGGATGCAATGGGTCGGCGTGGCCGAAATGGCGAGCGCAGTTTCCAATGCCGGGGGTCTTGGTATCCTGACCGGGCTGACCCAACCCAGCGCCGCGGCACTCGCTGCCGAAATCGAGCGCTGCCGGTCGATGACCGACAAGCCGTTCGGCGTGAACATGACCGTGTTTCCGACGATCAACCCGCCCGATTACAAGGCCTATACCCAGGCGATCATCGATGCCGGGATCAAGATCGTGGAGACGGCCGGGACCCCTGCGGTGCGCGAGCTCTGGGAGATGATGAAGCCGCACGGGATCACGATCCTGCACAAGTGCACCGCCGTGCGCCATGCGCTTTCAGCCGAGCGGGCTGGGGTCGATGTGATCAGCATCGATGGGTTCGAATGCGCCGGCCACCCGGGTGAGGATGACATTCCTGGCCTGATTCTGATCCCGGCGGCGGCGGACAAGGTGAAGATTCCGCTGCTGGCCAGCGGCGGCTTCGGCGATGGGCGCGGGCTGGCCGCCGCGTTGGCACTGGGGGCGGACGGGATCAACATGGGCACGCGCTTCACCGCAACGGTCGAAGCACCGATCCACCAGGCCTTCAAGGAAGCGATGGTCGCGGGTGATGAACGCTCAACCGATCTCATCTTCCGCAGCTATCGCAACACCGCGCGGGTCGCGAAGAATGAGATCAGCCAAGCCGTCGTCGCGGCCGAGCGAGAGGGTAAGCCGTTCCCGGAGGTAGCCGACCTGGTCAAGGGCGTGCGCGGGCGCGAAGGCTTGCAAAGCGGCGATACCAACCACGGTATCTGGAGCGCGGGAATGATCCAGGGTCTGATCCACGATATCCCGACCTGCGAAGAGCTGGTCACCCGTATCGTCGCCGATGCAGAAAGCATCATCAAGCAGCGGCTGGGTGGCATGATCGTGTAGCCAGGGCGGCACAAGGTTGCCGCTTTTTTGCCGGTCATTCCGGCGGCTGCAAAGGCGCGTTCACGAAAGTTACGCCGCGCGCAACCAGCCAAGTGCTTGTTTTGGGCGATGGACTCGCGGATGTGGGGTGGGTCAACCACACCCCACAGCCCGCATCGTTCCAGCAAATGTTAACCTTCTTCGCAGAGCCGCCATTTAGGTTAGCGCTCTATTTGGCATTCCTGAGGTTTCTCGGGAGTAGTCCAGATGAATATGCGTTTCGCTCTTGCTTCGGCAGTCGGGATTGTCGCGCTGGCGGCACCGGCGACTGCTTTCGCCCCGGCGGTGACTGTCGCCGCCAGCCAGTTCACGGTCGACATCGTCGGCTATGTGCCGGTGATCTGCCGCGCGTCGGTCGATGCCACGGCGGTCAATCCTTCGGCGGGTACCGTTTCACTCGGCCAGCTCAAGGAGTTCTGCAACAGCCCCAACGGTTACCGCGTCCACGCCGATTACTCGCCGCAGTTGGCCCAGGCCAAGCTGGTGATCGGTGGGCGTCAGGTGCCGCTGCGCAAAGCGGGCACTTCGGTGGTCAGCCATTCGAACCGTGCCGGGATTGAAAACAACCCGATCTCGCTGGAGCTGCCCAAGGGCATCAACGGCGGCTCGATTAGCTTCCGCATCGAACCGCTCTAATACCAATCTTTGCAGTGCGACCGGAAAGGGCCTCCCCGCTGCGGCGGAGAGGCCCTTTTCTGTGCGCATTCGCTAGCCGCGCTTACGGGAAGGGGATGGCGTTACAATCCGTAGGATAGGTGGTGAGGATATCCTGCGGGGTGATCGTTACGGTCAGCGTATCCGAATACTGGCCCGCCAACGACGGATCCTTGCCCTGTCCACCTTCGGTCAACGTACCCATCAGATAGAGCCGGTCCTCGAAGGCGGCACCTACTCCGGCCCGGGCGCACTGCTGGGTAATCGTTGAGGTTGCGGTGCTCGAACGGGTCTGACCTAGGAACTTCAGGCTGTAATTGATCCGTTGGGTAGCCACGGCCAGACTACCGGTCGGATGCTTTAGCCGGTAGGCATTGGCCGAGGTCAATGTGACCACATAAGCTCCGGAGCTTTGAACGCGGATGTAGTTCGCCGTGCCCGTGGTGGCGGTTGAGGCAGTGGCGTTGGTGATCGTGCCGACCTCGCCGAAGTTGAGCGCGGTGCCTGCGAATGAGGCTTGCAGCGCACTCAGCACTGTGATCGGAAACGTTATCGCACTTGGCACCGTGCCGAACTGGTCGGTCTGAGGGCCACCGCCGGTCGTGGTGCAGCGCAAAACTGCATCGAACGGCAGATTGGCGGAAGTGTTCAAGTTGAGGTTTGGTGGGAGGATTACATCGAATGTAACGACTGCCGGATTGGACGCCGCATCGTTACCTGTGAAATTGATTCTTAGATACTCATTACCCGTGCTGGGATTGGTGTTGTCCGTTGGTGGCCCCATGTTCGGAAGAACGTTTTCAGTCGAATCGTAATGGATGTCTGCCTGACTGACGAATGAAAACGTGCCGTTGACGGTCACCGATGTCGGGATGATCTTGATGCCGTTAGCTCCGGGATTGGTGCTGCGCAGATAGAACGAGGCAACGGCCGTTTTGAACCCGTTGTTGAGTGGCGAATCCTTGCGCACCAGCGAGAGCGTGATTGTCGCCGTCCGCCCGGTCGGGTTGAAGGGGTCGTAAACGCCTCCACTGGCGCTTGCTGTGGCGGTAAAGCCGCAGGTTTGCGCCTGCGCCGCTGCGCTCCAGCCCAGGATCGCGAAAAGCGCGAGGAACAGGCTTTTCCAGGTTGAGACTCTAAACATTTCTACCGTTCCTTCACCGGCGTGATCTGGCCAAGGCGCACGATACCTTGGGCGTCTTCCGGTATTTCGATGACGTACACTGATTTGTTGGCGTCGAGCATTTCAATCCGCCACCGTCCCGGCGCGAGACCGGTCGCGCCGAACCGGCCATCGCGGTTGGTGAAGACGGTGATCGGGGCCCGATCAGGCTTTCCGAGCTCGGTCGCCGTGCCGGATACCAGTGCGACCGGCTGGCCATCGACGTTGACCATGTTGCCCAGCGCGGTGACGTTATAGTCCGAGCCGACTTCAAGCACATAGCCGCTGCGATAAGGTGGGAACAACTTGAAGCTCCCTTGTCCGATATCGGTCCCGATCGGGGCGTTGGCCACGTCCACCGGCACGGTCCGTTCCGCGTAGGAAGAAAGGCTGGACATGGTGCCAGCACCCA
>CAZVMC010000023.1:14600-26984 GCA_964628635.1 uncultured Novosphingobium sp.
ACCGGCACGGTCCGTTCCGCGTAGGAAGAAAGGCTGGACATGGTGCCAGCACCCAGAGCGCCGCTGTTGGCGGTGTAGCCGAACGGCGAAGGCTCAACGATCACATCGGCGCCGCGCAAGCTGCGGTGCGGTTTGACGATCGCGAAGCTGTCATAGATCGGGCGGCCGACTGAAACCGCATCGCCAGCCACCGCGATCGAGGTGCCGATCCGGAAGGTGCTGCGCTGGCCCAGGCTGTTGCCGAAATCGTCGGTAAACTGTCCGAAGTGGCTGAAGCCCAGCTCCGCGCGGTTGGTGAAGTAGTTGGCATTGACGTTAAAAGCTTCGCCGATGTCGGAACGTTCGATATCGGCGCTGACATTGTAGCTGCCCACGCCCGATCCGTGCAGAGTCTGGAAGGTCGCGCGCATCCGGTTGTCGCGGGTATCGTATTCGGCCCGCGCGCTGGAGAACCGGCCGAGGCGGACTGTAAGGGTCAGGAAGCCGGAGAATTCCTCGCCGCGGCTGTCCTTTTCGTAGCGGCCTTCGGCGGTAAGCGAGGCTGTTGGGGAAATGCGCCAGCCTGAAGTTACCCGGTAGGAATGAACATCCACCACCCTGCTCGTTACCGGTCGGGTGGGATCCAGAATGCGGCCACCCTTCGAAAAGCGCGCATCGATTCCGGCAAAAAAGTTTGAATTGAACGAGTGGCTGTAACCGCCGCCCACCTCGTACTGGAATGGGTTGTTAGCAAGGAAGACACCCGAAACAGGCGCAAATCGCTGGCTGCGGTGCTCGAAAAACAGGTTGAACGAATCTGCCTGCCCATTGCGATGCTGGATCAGCCGTTGGAAGGTGGCCCGCAGAGCATAGCCCGTTCCCGTAATATCCTGATCGCTAATTGCGACGTTGGTCGCAAACGTGCCCAGCGAGGTGCCGAAGACCGCTTCGATCCCGCCCATAATGGTCGTATCGTCGAATTGGAAATTCGCCCCGACTGTCACCGTATCGCTCAGACCGTGGCGGACAAAGCCGCTGAACGACAACTCGTTGGTATAGTCAGGGCCACCATCCCTGAGCGGAGCGATCACCCCGCCGTAGAGGCCAAACTCGGTCAGCCCGGTGGCGAGCTGGGTTTGATCGAGAAAGATGTTGAAGCGCAACACCTCGGTGCGGCCGGCATCGTCCAGCACATTGAGGCGAATGTCGTTGGCCCCTTGGGCAAAGGGGAAATCGCGCAGGTTGTAGTTGCCCGGCGCGAGCTGGAGCCGCCGGACCTGCTGGCCATTGACGATCACTTCCACAGTCGAAGGCCGATCAAGCCGGAAAGTCCGATCACCGCGCGGGCGGACGATCTGCTGTGGGCTCAGCACGCTGTAATTGCGCGCAAAGCTGATGCCGGCGATGTCAGGGGCCGACTGGAACCCGCGCGCCTGGGTTTCCAGATCTCCGACTGTCACGCGGATCAGGTTGCGGATATCGTCGAACACCACGCGGCTGCCGATCCGCTGGAAATCCTGCGTGGCGCTGCCGGGGATGTAAATCGCGTCGCTTTCGACTACGAACTTGCCCATCCGGGCTGCGCCATCGAGCAGGAAGACCGGATTGCCGAAACCGGTGTCCGTGCCGTCCTCAACCAGATCGAGCGAACCGCGAATGTTGACATAGGCGCTGAACGGCTGCGGTTTGACGTAATCGCCGATCTGCATCCGATCGAGCGTGGTGACCGACAGGCTGCGCGAGGCGCGGCGCTCGACCGGGATCTGGAACCGCAGCTCCAGCGTGCGCGGATCGTAATCGACCGTGATCCCGGCTCCAGCGAAATCGCCGGGGCTGACCTGCGGCTTGCCGGCAAAACTGCCGCGCAGCGTAGTTAGCACATCGGGCGCAAGGATCGGGGTGAGCAGTTGCAGCGTGCGTTCGGCCGGGAAGCGCAGTGAATCGTCCGCGCCCAGGATCAGCGGCATATCGCCCAGATAGGTCGCGCCGTCCTTGGCGGGCACCGTCAGCGCGATATCGCGCCCGGTCGGGTTCAGTCGCTGCGCCCGCGCTGCCGGGGCTGCCACCGCTTGCCCGGCGGCGGCATCGGCCACGGGGCTGGTATCGGCCTCCTCGGCGTAAGCCGTCTCAGCCTGAAGCAGCGCACACAGGCTGGCGCCCATGAGCAAAGCAGTGCGTGAACCCCCGGCGTGCATGATCAGTTATCCGTCGAAAATTCCGCCACGACCGATCCGCCGTCTTGCGGCAGTTCGACCGGAACGATGACCCGGCGCGATTGTCCGCCGCCGATCAGGCCGAAGCCGATCGTCTGCTGGATTTCCGCGCCGGAAAGCGTGCGGCGAAAGACTTCCTTGCCCGATGCATCCTTCTCGATGATCCGCAGGCTTCCTCCCGAAAGGTAACCGTGGGTGTTGGAACCATTGGCAACGGTCACGATCGGCACTGGCTTGCCCGCTTCGTTGCGGCCAATCTCCGCGCCCTGCACGGTCAGCGCCGGCTTGCCTCCGGCCGGTGCGACCGAGATCAGCACCTGGAAATTGTAGAGGATCTGGATCGCCGACTGCCCCTCGGGCAGCTTCACCGGCAACTGGGCAACGGTGATGTAATAGTGCTTGCTCTTCGCCAGCGACGGATCGCCGACGTATTGCACGCGGAAGGTCTGGGTCTGGCCCGGCTCGATCAGCGCCTGCGGCGGGAAGACCAGCAAATCGCCCGGATCGCGCCCCGTCGGCTTTACGCCTTCGGGAGTCAGCTCAAGTTCCTGGATCGTGATCTCGATCGGCAGTGGATTGGCGAAGGTGTTTTCCACCGTCACTACCTGACTCATCCCCCGGCCCGCGGTCTGCAGGTCGATCACCACCGGCTGCACGGTCATCGCATAAGCGGCTTGCACCGGCGCAAGCGCGGCGCAAAACATGGTTAATGCGAGTTTTCTGGTCAGCTTCACGTATAGTCTCCTGCAGATCGGTTTCGGGTAGCGCTAGCTAGTTCGCCGCCTGGAATTCGATCACAATTGCATCATTGTATTGTCCGGCCACCAGCGGCCCGCTCCCGGCTGGCGTAGCGATCCGCAAGCGGACTTCGCCCTTGGCTGGCTGCGTGGCGTCGAGCACCGCATCGCCGGTATCGCTACCGCGATCGAGCTGCTGCCCGGCCCAGCCGATCCCGAAGGAATAGGCCAGAAACTCGGCAAACGGCCCGCTGCCGCGCTGGTTGCCGCCAACCCGCGAAAGCCCGCCGTTGGTTGAGCGGACCACCACGCGATGCGCCGCATTGCAGATCACCGGCAGGTTGAGCTCGATCGAACTGGGCAGCGAATTGGCGTTGGTGCCGTCAACCAGCTGAGTAATGTTGATCCGGGCGCTGGTGCTACCGGTCACTGCCAGCGTTGCATTGCTGCCGCTCCCGGCAGTCGGAGCGGCAAAGACGCAGGCTGCGGGTGCATCACCCAGCAGTTCCAGCCGGTTGGACGCAGTGTCGATCACCTGCGCCTCAGCCGGAACGGCAATGAGGGCAGCGGCGATAAAGAAGGCGGCGCGCATCAGCGGGGCTCCAGGAAAATGCGCAGGGTATCGCCGTAAGCCCCGGCCAGAACGGGGGCGTTGACTTCGACGTTCGAGGCACCCTGCGCGATTTCGATCCGCAGCGTCATGTCACCGGCGGTGGGCTGATTCACATCCCACTGGCCGGCGCTGATCTGCCGGACGGTGGCATCGGCGCTTAGCGATCCGCGCGCTACGCCCCAGGCCATCGAAGCGGTATAGGGCACGGCATAGGCGAAATCGCCGCTCGCCGCGCTGATCCGGCCGTCGTTCGGCCACAGGCCGTTGTTGCTGCTTTCAATTCGCACCCGGTGCGGGAAATTGCAGAAGCCTTCAAAGCTGATGGTCGCGCTGGCGGCCTTGGCGGCCAGGGTCTGTGGATCGGTCAGCTGCAGGATCCGCAGCGTATCGCCATCAATCCCGTTGATGTTGACCAGGCCCCCCGGCTGGATCGTTCCGCGCTGCAAAGCGCAGACTTGCGGGGCATTACCGGTGACCGGGAAGGTCTGGGTTGCTGTGGTGGTTTGCGCGGCCGCTGGCAAAGCTGCCAAAGCAGCGGCGCTTGCAGCCAAGCAAAGGAGGGGGCGAAACGCCGACATGGTTCAGTTCGCCGCCGCGAGGGTCACGGTGACGATCCCGCGGTAATTGGTATCGGCCACCAGCCGCAGCGTGGAGCCGCCGCCGGTCGCGAAGCCCGAGATGCCCACCGTGATATCGCCGGTGAACGCGGTTGCACGGGTCTGCACGGCGCCCGGGTTGCTGGCCGAAGCGGTGCTGAAGCTGGCCGGAGTGGTGGTCCAGCCCGAAGCGGTCGCAGTGTAATCGACCGTGCGCGAGAACCCGGCCGGGGGGGTCGCGGTAAAGTTCTGCGCGGCCATCGGCGTTGCGCTGACGGTGATTGTGCTGCGGCCCGAGCAATAGGCGCCGCTCAACACCTTGTTTGGCGCGGCCAGATCGGGGCGCAGGAACCCGTTGGTGGTGTTGATCAGCACGCCCAGATCGAAGGTGGAGTTGCCGCCAACCAGCGTGCCGCCCGCGCACATCGCTGGGACATTGCCGACGACCGCAAAGGTTTTGGTATCGGTGGTCGATTGTGCCAGCGCGGCACCCGGAAGGGCGAGAGCGATCAGCGCGGGAGCAAGCAGATGAGTGCGGCGCATGGTTCTTGTCCTCACGGTGCAGTGGCAGCCGGGCCAAGGGTCACCACGACCAGCCCGCTGTAGTTGCCGGCGACCAGCAGCGAGTCGCTCGGCACGGTGAAATTCGAAAGCGTAACGGCGATGTCGCCCAATTTGGGCAGGGGCTGGGTGCCGCCGGTTCCCGTCGCCGTGGCCAGGGTCCCGTCACGCAGCGCCGCAGACGTCGCGGCAGAGCTTCCCGCTGCCCAGCCGGTCGCCGTTGCGGTGTAATTTACCGCGCGGGCAAAACCGGGCTGGGGTGAGGAAGCGTCGCTCGCCGTCAGGGCCGTGGCCTGTACCGTCACCGTCGATCCTGCGAAGTTGCAGAAGCTGTTCGGCAGGTTGACGATCTGGTTGGGCAGCACCGCAATGCGTCCAACGCGCGGCCCCGAAGTCGCCACCATCTGGCCAAGATTGACCGGAGCGGGATTCGGGGTGCCGAGGATGCACAGCGGCGCAACCCGGCCGTCGATCGCCACCGTCCCGGTCGCCGGGGTCGGCTGGGCCATTGCCGTGGCGGGCAGAGCCGCCAGAGCAAGTGCCACAAGTCCGGTAAGGTGTTTCATCGATCTTGGTCCTGTTGCGAGCATCGGTCTGGCCTTAGGGCGCGACCGTCGGGGTCAGGGTCACAACCACGTTGCCGGTGTAGCCACCCGCCACCAACAGACCGTTGGTGGGCGACGAAGCGGCCGACAGCGTGACCACGACATTGCCGGTGAACATGCCGACAGTGCTGGCTGTTCCAGCGCCAGAGGTCAGACTCGTGTCCGAAGCCGAAGCCGAATTGGCAACCGCCGTGGCGGTGTAATCAATCCGGTTGTCGAACCCGGCAGCAGCGCTGGCCGAATTGGTCAGCTCGGTGGTGGTGACTGACATCGTCGCTGCGGTGTTGTTGCACCAGCCGATCAGCGTCCGGGTCTGGCCATTGACCTTGGCAGGGTCGAGCTTGCCAGCGGTCGATCCGGTCCCGCTCAGCGCCAGCTCGCCCAGCGAGATGGTCTGATTGGGCAGGGTGAACAGGCAGCGCCCAGCGACACTGCCGCTGATGTCGACCGTTCCGGTCGCGGTCTGGGCAGCCACGGGGCTGGCCAGAACCGCGAAAGGAGCGGCGAGGATGAGAAGCTTACGCATCGTCATTCTCCAATCGCTGGTGTCTTACGCGCCCGGCGCGATGACGACGGTGATCTTGCCGGTGTAACCGCCCGAAACCAGGATGCCCGAAGCAGTCCAGGCGCTGGTGGCGACGCTGACGTTGGTGCCAGTGCCAGTCAGGCGGCTGGGGAGCGTGGCGGTGGTGGCAGCTGCAACAGCCGAGGGATCGCTGACCAGCGTGGTGCCGCCTACGCGGGTGAAGGTGACGTCGGCGGTGTAGTCGATGGAGTTGTCATAACCCGGATCGGCAGGGGCTGCGTTGGCAAGCGGTTCCGAGGTGACGGATACTTCCGGATTGGCTGAAGTGCAGACCACCTGGGCGGTCAGTACGCCGGCGCCAGCGGCTCCGAAGGTGGTCGAAAGCGTGGCCGAGGGCTTCAGCGTGCCGTCCGACTGGGCGAGTTCGCCCATGGCAACGGTGCCGCCAAAGGTGGTACCTGCCGCCGGGGCGATCACGAAGCACTTGGGTGCCACCGAACCGGTGATGTTGATCGTGCCGGTCACGGTCTGAGCGGCAGCGGGAGTTGCGATGGCGGCCGAGGCGGCCAGCGCGATCAGAGCAATCTTCTTCATAGTCACTTCCTCACAATTTGCCGGAAAACCCGGCGCTTCACATATCCCGCAGCTGACCCCGCCACGGGCATTCATTGACCGACCGCTAAGAGGCCGGCGAAACTGTCACGGTCAGCGTGTCCGCATAGGACCCGGCGACCAGGACATCAGAACCATAGGTCAGCGCGGTGACCCGCACGTAGGACCCGCTCAGCCCGAACGAGGGCGAGTTGACGTACATCCCGACCGTGGGCGAAGCCGTGCCGCGCAGCGTGCAGGGCGCGGCGCTGGTGGTTTGCAGCGACGCGGCGGGGCAGTTGCCGCTGGTTGAACCGCCGGTGCGGACAACGTTAACGGTCACATCATAGGGGGCCAAGCCGATGTAACCGGGCTCGGTCGGCAAGGTCGCCTTCTTGAGGCCGCCGTTGCTTGAGGTCACGGCAATCCGCGATGGACCAGTGCAGTTCAGCGTGAAGGGAAAATCATAGGTCCAGGTCGGGTTGTCGAGCTGGCCGACATTCTGGGTGGCGTTTGGTGCAGCGCCGGGCGCGAAGCCGCAAGTGCCGCCAACGGTCGCGATAACCGGGATCGACAGTGTGATATTGCTCGGGCTGCCACCGAAGTAAGCCGTATTGGGAACGTTTTGCGCCATTGCCGGAACGGCAGCGGTCAGCAGGGCCAGCGCCACAGCACCGGCGCCAAGGCGCTTTCCGGTAAATGTGCTGGTCAATCGTTTCACCCAGTTCGCTCCTTCAGACCGACCCCAAGCGGAATCGGATTCCGGACCACACGATGCGTCCGGATCAAGTGCGACCTCGATGTTTGCCAACCCCGTCGACGGTGGTTTTATGGGGGAGCGGGCTATGCGCCTCTTCATCCCGGGACCGTTCGACTGACATCAGTGTTAACGCGATTCGTTACCCGGTGGGAACGAAAAATGCGTAGAGCCCGAATTTCGTTAGTTAATTTGCGACGGAAACGTTCAATTCGGCCATCCAGCCGGTTGAGATTCAACGATGAATCATTTGGAGCGCTAGGATGTCAGAAAGGGCTGGATTTGTTAAAATTGCTCGCTAGCAGAAATGGTTAACGGGCGGTTGTTGCCCAAATGTGACTCGAATCGACGCGACTCGGCGACTCGGTTGACCAGTGTGGAGCTGCCCTGCGAATGACCCTTGCAGCGGATGTGGTGGTGGCGGGATCGGGCGTTGCGCCGGGCTTGGTCGCGCTGGCGCTGCTCGAACGGGAACCGGCACTCCGGGTTGCGCTTGTCACCCCCGACGCAGAGATCGGCGGGGATGAGTTAGATCTGATCCTGCCCCTGCGCCTGCCTGAGCGGTTCCACAATATGCTGGGTCCGCTGATCGTCGCCGGGTGGGATCGGGCTTTGGTCAATCTGGCAGAAGGCAGCGCGGTGCTGGATGAACCGGTTGAACTGGTCGATCCGGTGCAGCTTTGGCTGCAACTGGTTGAGCGGATCGATCCAGCAGCCATGATCACCGGTTGCGACGGTTACGAGCACGCAGACAATAGCCTGCGCTGGTCGTCAGGCGCGATGCATTGTGCCAAGTTAATTGACTTGAGCGGCCGCCGCACGGCTGAACGATCGAGCGAATTTGTCGGGGCAAGTGCTCTGGCCGCGCTTGATTGCCCGGTGCTGGCTGACCTAGCCGCTGCCGGGGACCATTACGATTGCCTGCAATATGTGCCGCTGGGCGACGCGCGCGTGGCAATCAACCGCTTTGCCGCAACTCCGCGTTTTGCTGCACGGAGCGGAACTTTTCAGATCGACAAGCTCGACGCTCTGCCGGTGTTGCGGTTCTGGCGCGAGCTGGGTGAGCTTTGCTCAGGGCTGTTGCGGACGGGCACCTGAGCACACGTAGCTTTGGGCTTGCCGGGTTCAGCCTCTTCGCGCAGAGGCTGGGACGAACCAGCCCGGAATCCTGCGAAAGCTGCAATGGCCGCTCGTCATATCCTGACCCTGACTTGCCCGGATCGCCCGGGAATTGTCCATGCCGTGAGCGGGACGATTTTCGATGGCGGCGGCAATATCGTCGATTCCCGGCAGTTCGACGATGCCGAAACCGGACTGTTCTTCCTGCGGATCGTCTTCACCGCCAGCGATGCTGCGCCGGTTCGGGCCGCGATGGCCGGTCTCGGGCCAGCCTTCATGATGGATTGGCAACTGATCCCAGCCATTCACCGCGCGAAGACCCTGATCCTGGTTTCCAAGTTCGATCACTGCCTGGGCGATCTGCTCTACCGCCAGCGGATCGGCGAGCTGGCGATGGATGTGGTGGGCGTGGTCGGCAACCATCCGCAAGAGGTCCTCGCGCGCACCAATCTGCGCGATATTCCTTATCACCACCTGCCGGTCACCGCCGAGACCAAGCCGCAGCAGGAGGCGGCGCTGAAAGCACTGGTCGAACAAAGCGGCGCGGAACTGGTCATCCTGGCGCGCTACATGCAGGTGCTGTCAGACGATCTGGCAAGCTGGCTGGCCGGGCGCTGCATCAATATCCATCACTCATTCCTGCCCGGTTTCAAGGGGGCCAAGCCTTACCATCAAGCCCACGCGCGCGGTGTCAAAATGATCGGGGCGACTGCGCACTATGTCACCGCCGATCTCGACGAAGGTCCGATCATCCATCAGGATGTTGAGCCGGTGAGCCATGCTGACAGCCCTGAAGATCTGGTCCGCAAAGGCCGCGATATCGAGCGGCGCGTGCTGTCAGGAGCTGTCGCCTGGCATCTGGAACGCCGCGTCTTCCTGAACGGCACCAAGACGGTAGTCTTCGCCGATTAACCGGGGACAGCTTGGGGGCGGACTTGCCTTTGCCGAACGACGCGCCACTTAAGACGCTTGCATTCATTCCATCAAATCCCGGACCCTGAAACCATGACCACCCGCCATATCCCGCTGCTGATCCTCGGTTCCGGCCCGGCCGGCTTTACCGCCGCGATCTATGCTGCGCGTGCCAATCTCAAGCCGGTGATCATCACCGGGCTGTGGCATGGCGGTCAGCTGACCACCACGACCGATGTCGATAACTGGCCCGCCGATGCACTGGGCGTGCAGGGACCCGAGCTGATGCAGCGGTTTGAGCAGCACGCCACGCGCTTCGACACCGAACTGGTTTATGATCATATCCATACGGTCGATCTGAAGGCGCGCCCTTTCACACTGACCGGGGACAGCGGGACTTACACCTGCGACGCGCTGATCATCTGCACCGGGGCGACAGCGCAATACCTAGGCTTGCCCAGCGAAGAAGCCTTCATGGGTAAGGGGGTTTCGGCTTGCGCGACCTGCGATGGGTTCTTCTACAAGGGCAAACCAGTGGCCGTGGTCGGCGGCGGCAACACGGCGGTGGAGGAAGCGCTCTACCTTTCCAACATCGCCAGCCACGTCACCGTGATCCACCGCCGCGACAAGTTCCGCGGCGAAAAGATCCTGCAGGACAGACTATTTGAACGTGCCAAGACCGGCAATGTCACCATCAAGTGGAACGCCACCTTGAAGGAGGTCACCGGTGACAAGGTTGTCACTGGCGCCACCATCGCCAGCACCACGGGTGGGCCGGACGAGCAGCTGGATGTCGACGGCGTATTCATCGCGATTGGGCACAAGCCCAGCACTGAAATGTTTGCCGGTCAGCTCGAAATGGAGAACGGCTATATCGTTACTCAGGGCGGGCGCGACGGGATGGCGACGCAAACCTCGATCCCCGGCGTTTTCGCAGCAGGCGATGTGCAGGATCACATCTATCGCCAGGCCGTGACCAGCGCGGCTTCAGGTTGTCAGGCTGCGCTCGATGCCGAGCGCTATCTCGATGCGCTGAGCGAGAAGGCAGCGGCAGAAGTGGCTGCCTGAAGCGCGGCCTAGCCCCCCAGCGGCGCGCCGAGTGAGATCCACCAGGCAAATGCAGCAGAAGCCGAGGCGACTGCGACAGCCAGCCACAATGGTGCCAGCTTCGGCTGAGCGGTGCCCACAGCAAGCGGCTTGTTGCCGCTGACCATCGGGGTCACCAAGTCATCGCGCTTCGCCACCCGGTACCAGACAATCGCCAGCACATGCACCGCGATCAGGCCCAGCAGCACATTGAAACCCAGATGGTGCAGCTCGCGCGCCAGTTCAGCGGCATCATAGCTCACCAGATGATTGAGCGGGCCGCTTTCGATCCCGTCAACATCCTGTGCGATCAGCCCAAAGCCGACCTGCGCCGCGAGCAACGCCAGCAGCAGTACAACACTCAGCGCGCCGACCGGGTTGTGGCCGATCCCCGTTGCACCCTGGCCGCGCAGATAGGCCAACACCGCGCTGGGGCCTTTGACAAAGCTGGCGAACCGCGCGGTCGCGCTGCCGACCAGGCCCCAGACCAGCCGAAACAGCACCAGCGCCAGCATGGCATAGCCGATCAGCTTGTGCGTATCGAGGTCGCCCTCTTCACCAGTCCACCACAGCGCCGGCATCAGTAGCACGAGGCTCCAGTGGACCAGCCGCACCGGCAGGTCCCACAGCTTGATCGTGGTGCTGGTGGCCTCGGCCATCAATCCTTGGCCTTGAACAAATCGTGGCAGCTCTTGCAGCTGCCGCCGAGCCGCCCAAGCCCCTGTTTCACCGCGCCGACATTGTTGGCATTGGCAGCGGTCTGAATCGCGCGGGCGGTGGCCAGCAGCTGGTTGGCGCTGGCGCGGAAATCGCCGTTGCGGGTCCAGACCGTGGGCAGGGCCTTCGTCTTGTTGGTTGGGCTTGGTCCGGTGCCCGTAGGGAACAAGCCAGGGATCCGCGCCGCGCTGTTGGCGAGCACGGCGGCGTTGGTGCGCAGCACCGCCTGCGAAGGCGCATCCTTCGCCACTTCATCGCGCAGTGCCTTGAAGGCCTTTCCGATTTCCTTGAAGTTGGCCTGACGTGCTGCAATCGTCTGCGCGGGGGTAGCGGCCCAGGCAGCGGTGGCGATCGCTGCCAAAGCCACAGCACCAATTGTGCGGGTAATCAAGTTGCTCGTCATACAGGTTCTCCCAATCTGGAATTCGATACAGGTCTGACTTGGCGGCGGCCAAGTGGCAACATCAAATCTGACCTGCGACGACTAGACTTAGCGATTGGATTTACAGCGCCTTGATGATCGCGGAGAAGTCCATTCCGCCGTTTCCTGCCGCAGCGAAGGCTTCGTAAAGCTCTTCCGCGTGCCGGCCCATTGGCACTTTGGCGCCGGCGCTTTGCGCGGCTTCCATCGCGAGCTTCAGGTCCTTGAGCATCAGCGCCGCCGCGAACCCGCCCTGGTAGCCGTTGTCGGCGGGCGATTGGGGGCCGACCCCGGGGACCGGGCAGTACGAGGTCATCGACCACGACTGGCCCGAGGCCTTGGACGAAATATCGTAGAAGGTCTGGAGGTCGAGCCCGAGCTTTTCGGCCAGCGCAAAGGCCTCGCAGGTCGCGATCATCGTCGCGCCAAGGATCATGTTGTTGCAGATCTTGGCGGCCTGCCCCGCGCCGCTCGCCCCGGCGTGGATCACCGCCTTGCCCATCGCGGCGAGGATCGGCTCGGCCCGGGCAAAGGCTTCGTCGCCGCCGCCAACCATGAAAGTCAGCGTCCCGCCGTTGGCCGCGGCGATCCCGCCCGAAACGGGGGCATCGACCATCGCATAGCCCGCTGCCTCGGCCGCGCCCGCCACCTTGCGCGCGGTGTCGACATCGATCGTCGAGCAATCGAGCAACAATGCACCTGCCGGGGCCTGGCCGATCACGTCCTGGGTGTAGACGCTCTCGACAATCGCGCCGTTGGGCAGCATCGAGACCACTGCCTCGGCCCCTTGAACCGCCTCGCGCACCGAGGTGTAGGTCGCGCAGCCGTTGTCCTTGGCGCGGGCCAGTGCCTCTTCGCTGAGGTCGAAGGCATGCACCTCATGCCCGGCCTTGACCAGGTTCGCGGCCATCCCGCCGCCCATGTTGCCAAGGCCGATGAAGGCGATTTTCA
>CAZVMC010000024.1:0-26620 GCA_964628635.1 uncultured Novosphingobium sp.
ACGGTGTCGCTGCGCGAGTAACCCTGCCGCAGCAGCAGCGCGATCAGGCTTTCGCGGCCGATTTCCATCCCAGGCTTGAGCAAGCGGACGGTCTCGCGGATGCGGAACGGGGTAAGTGCGCGTTGCAGCACCGCGTTGATCGTGGTGACCAGCAGTTGCGGGCCGTTCGCCGGTTGCTGCAACCGGTGCAGCGCTGCCAGCCGCTTGGCGCTGACGCTCAGCGCCGGGCTGGCGCGGTCATAGGGCAGGCAGTCCCACGCCGGGTAAGTCAGCACCTCAAGCTCGGGCGCGAAGAAGCCCGCGCTATCGGCAATCGCCTGCATCGCCGCCTCGTCGGGGGCGATGAACACCGCACGACCCTTCGCGGCGCGCGCCAGGTCGGCCAACACCAATGGCTGCGCCCCGCGCGCGAGGCCAGCGAGGGTTAGCGGGGTCTTGGCAGAGAGGATCCGGTTCAGGTCAGACATGCATTCCACGCAACGGCAAGCGCCTCGCGGGCCAAAATAGGGCCAGCGAGGACGCGGGATGGATGGCGGCCTTAGCGGTGCCCTGCGCGCTTGTCAGCGCGGAATATCGACGAAATCGACCTTCTGCAGCAAGTCCATCTGCGGCCCGGCGAAGGCTTCCGGGACGGCAATCGTGCCCAGCGCCCAGCCGAGCACATCGACATCCTGCTCCTCCAGCAAGGCTTCGAACCAGACCAGTTCGGCCTCGCTCCAGCCGGCATGATACCTATCGAAAAACCCACCAAACAGATAGTCGGCCTCGCGCGTGCCGCGATGCCAGGCGCGGAATTTCAAGCGCTTGATTCGGGATGCAATTGCCATGGCCTGCGCCTAGAGCCGGATTGCAACGGGTGCAAACGCCAAGGAGGGACGGGGTGCGATCTGACGATGGGGACTATGCCGCGCTAGAACTGGCGGCACAGCTGGCGATTCAATACCGCCGCGAAGTGGCCGATGCCGCCAGAAACCCGGTCCTCGGCTATGGCGAATTGCACGCGCATTTCGACGGCCCGGTCCCCGAGCATGGCACCGATGGACTGACTGCCGTGCGCGAGCTAGCCGAAGGTGCGCGCGCCGGGCTACGTCCGATTGTTTCCCCGCGTTTCTTTGGCTGGGTGAACGGTCATTCGCATTTGGCCGGAGTGGCGGCGGACTGGCTGACTTCGGCCTGGGGTCAAAACTGCGCAGGTATTCCGATGACCCCGGCGGGTGCGGCGGTGGAAGCGGTCGCGGCGCGCTGGTTGCTCGAGTTGCTCGATCTTCCCGCCGAGTGTTCGGTGGGGATTGTGACCGGGGCGACGATTGCCAACTTCGTCGGGCTCGCTGCCGCGCGCAGCGAGCTGTTGCAGCGTCAGGGCTGGGATGTCGAGGCGGACGGGCTCTATGGCGCACCACGTCTGCGGGTGATGGTCGGTGCCGACGCACACAACACGGTCTTCTCTGGGTTGCGTTACCTTGGCCTCGGCGAAAAGCAGGTGACGACGATCGAGACCGATGCCCTTGGACGGATGCGGGCCACGGCGCTGGAGACGGCGCTCAAAGGAGGAAGCGACCCAGCGATCGTGATCGCCCAGTGCGGCCAGATCAACACCGGGGTAAGCGATCCCTTCGAAGAAATCGCGCCGATGGTCCATGATGCCGGGGGGTGGGTCCACGTCGATGGTGCGTTCGGACTTTGGGCGCGGGCGAGCGCAACGCATCGCCATCTAGCCGAAGGAGTGGAGCTGTGCGATTCGTGGGCGACTGACGGGCACAAATGGCTGCAAACCCCCTACGACTGCGGCTTTGCCATCGTCCGGAACGTGGCGGCGCATCGCCGGGCGATGGACATGCAGGCAAGCTATCTGACCCGCGATGATCAATCCTATCGCCACCCCGGCGCTTACGTCCCGGAGCTATCGCGGCGCGCCCGGGGTTTTTCGGCCTGGACGATGATGCGGCGGCTTGGGCGAGAGGGGATCGCGGCGATGGTCGATGAAGACATCCGGATCGCAGCTTTGCTAGCTGAGGGGATCGCCGCGATTCCCGGAGCGGAGGTGATCAACTGGCCCGAGCTCAACCAGTTCGTCGTTCGGTTCGGCACGGGGCTTGACGAGGTGGAGCGCGACCGGCTGACCATCGCGACGGTTGAAGCAATTCAAGCGGATGCCGTAGCCTTCATGGGCGCGGCACAGTGGCGCGGGCACTGGGTGATGCGGGTCTCGGTCTGCTCGATCGCGACGACCGAGGCGGACGCGGCGATCACGGTCGAGGCGGTTCGCACCGCGTGGGAGTCTGTGCAAGCCGCAGCTTAGGCCCTAACGTCGTGTTATGCGCCCGGATCGGCTCAACCCCCTGTTTGTCAGCTCCGATAGCCTGAAAGGCGTCGGCCCGCAGCTGGCGCGTCCGCTGGAGAAGCTGGGGCTGACGCGGGTCAAGGACTTTGCCTATCACTTGCCTGATCGCTTCGTTCAGCGCCGGGCCGTGGCTAATCTGGATGAAGCCTCAGTGGGTGAGAACATCGTCGTCGCGCTTACCGCGCGTGAACATCGTAGCCCCAGCGGACGCGGGCCGTTCCGGGTGCTGGCTGAGGATGCGTTGGGCAACTATTGCGCGATCACCTACTTCGGCCGCGCCAGCTATTCCGCCAAGAAGCAGCTGCCTACCGGCGAGATGCGCTGGGTTGCGGGGCGGCTCGATCAATATGGGCAGATGCTGCAGATCGTCCATCCGGACCATGTGGCGAGTAGCAGTGCCGAGCTGCTCGGTCAGCTAAACGAGGCGGTCTATCCGCTATCCGATGGGCTGACCCAGGGGCGTGTCAGTTCACTTGTCAATCAAGCCCTTGATACCGTCCCGGAACTCCCGGAATGGATCGAACCAGGTCTGTTGGCGCGCGAGCACTGGCCGACCTGGCGCGATGCGCTGACGCTGGCGCACAAGGGCGAGCACAAAGCAGCGCGCGACCGGCTGGCCTATGACGAATTGCTCGCCAATTCGCTGGCGCTGATGCTGGTCAAGGAATCGAACCGGCGTCGGGTCGGCACGCCGCTGGTTGGCGATGGCGCGATCCGGGGCAAGCTCCAGTTGCCTTTCCCGCTGACTGGCGCGCAGCAACGTTCGATTGCTGAGATCGCGGGCGATCTTGGCCAACCTGCACCGATGTTGCGGCTACTGCAGGGCGATGTCGGCTCGGGCAAGACTGTGGTCGCGCTGGAGGCCATGCTGATCGCGGTGGAGGGCGGGGCGCAGGCAGCCTTGCTCGCGCCCACTGAGATCCTCGCGCGGCAACATTTCGAAACGCTATCACGAATGCTGGCGGGCACCGGTGTGGAGATCGCGATCCTCACCGGGCGAGACAAAGGTCGGCCGCGCGAGGCGACCCTGATGGGCCTGCTAGACGGTTCGATCCAACTGGTGGTCGGAACCCACGCGATCTTTCAGGACAGTGTCGCCTACAAGAACCTCGCGCTGGTGGTGATCGATGAGCAGCACCGTTTCGGGGTCGGCCAGCGGTTGATGCTGGCGCAGAAGGGCAAACGAACCCCACACTGTCTGGCGATGACTGCCACCCCGATCCCGCGCACGCTGACTTTGGCGCAATATGGCGAGATGGAGGTCAGCAAGCTCGATGAAATGCCCCCGGGCCGCCAGCCGATCGACACGCGGGTGGTCGCGGTCGAGCGGCTTGGCGATGTGGTTGGGGCGATCGGGCGGCATATCGAATCCGGAAGCCAGGCCTATTGGGTCTGCCCGATGGTCCGCGAGAATGAAAGCGAGGACATCGCTGCTGCAGAGGCACGGTTTGCGGCCTTGCGTGAGCGGTTTGGCGATGACGTTTGTCTTGTCCACGGACAGCTCCGGCCCGAGGTGAAGGACGCGGCAATGGAGCGGTTTGTGCGCGGCGAGGCCAAACTGCTGGTCGCAACCACCGTGATCGAGGTCGGGGTCGACGTGCCCAATGCCACGCTGATGGTGATCGAGCAGGCCGAACGCTTCGGGCTCGCCCAGCTCCATCAGCTGCGAGGCAGGGTTGGTCGCGGCCCTGGCAAGAGCACTTGCCTGCTGCTGCGCGGCCCAATTGAGGGTCAGGGGGCGCTCAGTGAAACCGCGCGCGAGCGGCTGGCGCTGATGCGCGAAACGCAGGATGGGTTCCGCTTGGCGGAAGAGGACCTCAAACTGCGCGGCGGCGGCGAACTGCTCGGCACGCGCCAGTCAGGCGAAGCGGCGTTTCGGGTGGCGACTGTCGAGCAGATCCAGCGTTTGTTGCCGCTCGCGCATGACGATGCGCGCCTACTGATGGAGCGCGACGGCGGGCTGCATTCGCACAGAGGTGAGGCCGCGCGGCTGCTGCTTTATCTGTTCGAGCGCGACTGGGGGGTGCAGCTGCTGCGGGGTGGCTGAGCATCGGGCTTGCGGAAAACTGGTTTCGGGTGCAACCGCATTCGATGGTCGCCAGCACTTTCGAACTGTTCAAAATCGGCATCGGCCCTTCCTCGTCGCACACGATGGGGCCGATGACCGCGGCAGCGGATTTCGCAGCAGAGCTCGGGGCGCAATTGCCCCTCGTCGCGCGAGTCGAGGTGCGACTTTACGGCTCGCTGGCGCTGACCGGCAAAGGCCATGCGACCGATCACGCGATCTTGTTGGGCTTATCGGGCGAGCGTCCCGCTACTTGTTGCCCCGACCGCGCCGAGCAAACCGTGCATGCGATCCGCGCAAGTCGTACGCTGCAGTTGGCCGGAATGCAGCCGATTGGCTTCAACGAGCCGGAAGACTTGCACTTCCTGCAGCGCGAGCGCCTGCCCCTCCACACCAACGGCATGCGGTTCACAGCCTTTGACGCGGATGGCAGGACGCTGGCCGAGCGGACGGTCTATTCGATCGGGGGCGGGGCGCTGCTGGTTGAGGGAGAAACAGCGCGCAACGGTCCGAGTGAGGGGATGTGGGATCCACCGTACCCGTTCTCCTCGGGCGATGACCTGCTGGCCCATTGTCGGCGCACGGGTCGTTCGATCGCCGAACTGATGCGGGCGAATGAGGAAGCAGTCATGCCGCCAGACGAAGTTTCGCGCCGGCTTGCTGAAATCCGCGACGCGATGAGCGCCTGCATCGACCGCGGCATCGCCCAATCGGGCGAACTCCCCGGCGGGCTTGCCGTAAAGCGCCGCGCGCCCACCGTCTTCGCCACGCTGCGCGAGCGCCAGGAGCGCGCGCTGGCCGACCCGCTCAGCGTGATCGACTGGATCAACCTCTGGGCGCTGGCGGCCAATGAGGAAAACGCGGCGGGTGGACGCGTGGTCACTGCCCCAACCAATGGCGCAGCGGGGATCGTGCCAGCGGTCCTGCGCTATTACGAGCGCTTCGCCCCGGGCGCCTGCCCGCTGGGGGTCGAAACGTTCCTGCTGACGGCCGCAGCGATCGGTTCGCTGTTCAAGGAAAATGCATCGATCTCCGGAGCAGAGGTTGGCTGCCAGGGCGAAGTCGGGGTGGCCTGTTCGATGGCCGCAGCGGGGCTCGCCGCAGCGATGGGCGGGACCCCAGGTCAGGTTGAGAATGCTGCCGAGATCGGGATGGAGCACAATCTGGGTCTCACCTGCGATCCGGTCGGCGGGCTGGTGCAGGTGCCCTGCATCGAACGCAATGCGGTGGGCTCGGTCAAGGCGGTCGAGGCTGCGCGGCTCGCCCTGCTTGGTGACGGCACCCACCGCGTCAGCCTCGATCAAGTGATCGAAACAATGCGCCGCACCGGGCTCGATATGAGCGAACGCTATAAGGAAACCTCGCTAGGCGGGCTTGCGGTCAACGTTGTCGAATGTTGAAGGCGCCGCAAAGGACGATTTGGTCGGGGAAAGAGGATTAGCTGCGCTGATCCTTTTCCCCGCCAGTAACGATGTTGGTCGGGGAAAGAGGATTCGAACCTCCGGCCCCTGCCTCCCGAAGACAGTGCTCTACCAGGCTGAGCTATTCCCCGACCGATCGTTCACCCCTCTAGGGAGGAGCGAGGCAGGAGCGCGCCTATAAGGAGGGATATGCGGGGTGGCAAGCAGGCATTCGCGCGATTAGGGTGAGCAGATGGCCAGTGCTGCGATTCCTCTCGAAAATGCCCGCGAACCGCATTGGGAGTGGCAATACCTCGATCTGATGCGGCGTATCTGGGAAGGCGGCAGCGAGCGGATCGATCGAACCGGGGTGGGGACTCGCGCAGTGTTTGGCGCGCAGATTCGCTTCGATCTGTCCGGCGGGGCCATGCCCTTGCTTTCGACCAAGAGGGTTTACTGGAAGACCGCCGCGCGCGAGATGCTGTGGTTCCTGACCGGCGACACCAACATCCGCGAGCTGTGCCGCCAGAACGTGCAGATTTGGACCGACTGGCCGCTCGACCGCTACCGGCGCGAAACCGGCGAGCCGATTAGTCGTGAGGATTTCTCGGCCCGGATCGTCGAGGATGCGGACTTCGCAGCGCGGTGGGGCGATTTGGGCCCGGTCTATGGCAAGCAATGGGTCGATTGGCCAACCTTTGAACCCGCTGGCGACGGTCTCTTCAAGCGTGGTGAGGGGATCAACCAGGTTGCTCAGGTCGTCCAAAGCCTGCGCACCAACCCCGGCAGCCGTCGCCACATTATCGAAGGCTGGAATGTGGCAGAGCTTGACCAGATGGCGCTGCCGCCGTGCCACAAGACTTATCAGTTCCAGGTCGCGGACGGCCGCCTGTCCTGCCTGCTATACCAACGCAGCTGCGACGTCGCACTGGGCTTGCCATTCAACCTGTTCGGCGCGGCGCTGCTGACGCGTATGCTGGCGCAGCAGGCTGATCTAGAGCCGGGCGAGCTGATCTGGATGGGCGGCGACACGCACCTCTATCTCAACCACACCGAGCTGGTTGAAGCGCAGTTGGCGCGCGAGCCGGCGGGCACTGCAACGCTTGAAATTGCGCGGCGGCCCGAATCCATGTTCGACTATGCGATCGAAGATTTCATGGTCTCTGGTTACGCGCCGCAAGCTCATATCTCAGCTCCCGTCGCGGTCTAGGGCGGCTTTCCTGACACCTTATGGCATCCTTGCCTTGAGGCGAGGTGGCAGCGCGAAGCGCTGACGGAGTGGTGAAAACAAAGCGCGCGTTAGCGCGCTGGCTGCTACCGCAGCCAATGCCTTCACCACTCCACCGCCCTTCTGGCGGTCACCTCGCCTGAAGGCGAGGATCCGAATCAAGCTTGCATCAGATTGCTTTCGCCCGAACGCTTGTTCCAACGCTGCTTTCGGCATAGCTTGCGCAAAGACGGGGTCGCAACCGTGCGGGGGATAGCGATAGCGCAATGAATCCGGCCGAAAGCGCCCCTGATCCAACAACGCCGCAGCCGACGGTTTTCCTGAGTTATGCCCGGGCTGATCAAAAGCGCGCGCGCGCAGTGATTGCGGCGCTGGAGGCGGCCGGGATCAAAGTCTGGTGGGACGGGCTGCTCGAAGGCGGCGACACCTTTCTACCGACCACCGAAGCTGCGCTAGAGAATGCCGATGCCGTGGTGGTGCTCTGGTCAGCGACCTCGGTCGAATCGCACTGGGTCCGCGATGAGGCTACGCGCGGGCGTGAGCGGGGCTGCCTGGTGCCGCTGCGGCTGGACAAGAGCCGCCCGCCGCTGGGGTTCCGGCAGTTTCAAACGATCGATATCGCCCATTGGCGCGGCAAGACGGACGCGCCAGCGATTGACGCAGCGGTGCGCGCAATCCGCACCTTGGCCGGTCAGCATCATGCGCCCTTGGTTCATCCGCAGGGGGCGCTGACCTCGCGGCGCGGGCTGCTGATCGGTGGCGGCACGGCTGCAATTGCGGCAGCGGGCGGGCTTGCCGCCTGGCGCTGGCTTGGCTCTGGCGGGGGTGAGGGCAACGCCATCGCCGTGATTCCCTTCGCCAACCTGGGCAAGCCTGACGAAGCTTACTTTTCGGCGGGCCTTTCGGAAGAGCTGCGTGCAACGCTGGCGCGCGACCGTTTGTTGCGGATCGCCGCGCCAACCTCTTCGGCGGAATTCCGCGATGCCAGTACGGACGTGCTCGCCATCGCCAAGAAGCTCGGCGTCTCCTACATCCTGCGGGGTTCGGTCCGCCATGGTGCGGACATGCTGCGGGTGACGGTTGAGCTCTTGAGCGGCAAGGACGCGCGGCTGGTCTGGACGCAAAGCCTTGATCGCGCCTTGAGCGATGTGCTGGCGCTGCAAACCGAAATCGCTGCCAAAGTCAGCGAGGCGCTCTCTGCCGAGATCAGCGCCAGGGCAGTCGCGGCCGGTCGTTCGGGCGATATCGAGCAAGTCGGCGGAACCAGCAGTGCGAAAGCCTTCGATGCCTATCTGCGCGGGAAAGCGCTGGCCGATGCTAGCAACAGCGAAGAGAGCGACCGCGCGGCGCTGGGGCGGTTCGATGCCGCGATTGCGCTCGATGAGGACTATGCCGTTGCGCTTGCGGCCCGGTCAAAGATCCTTGCGGTCATCGCCAACGAGACTGGCCGCGCCGCCGAGATCCCCGCGCTTTACGATCGCGCCATCGCCTCAGCCCAAGCGGCGATCAAAGCCGCGCCGAAGCTCGCGGATGCACACCTCGCGCTGGGCTATGCTACGTTTTATGGTCGGCTCGATCCCAAAGCAGCACGCGCACCCTATGATCGCGCGCACGAGCTGGGGATCGGCGATGCCGATGTGCTGCGGACCTATGCGCTGTTCTGCGCCTATACCGGCCGTCAAGCCGACGCCAAGCAAGCGATCGAGCAGAGCTTGACGCTTGATCCGCTCAACCCTGGCGCGTTCCGTGCCGCGGGGTTTGTTGCGCTGACCCAGCGTGACTACGCCGGGTGTGAGGCAAAGATGCGCAAGGCGCTCGAGCTCAATCCCCAGATCAGTTCGGCCAATATGGCAATCGGCACGGCGCTTTATCTGCGCGGCGAGATCGACGATGCGGCCAAGGCTTTCGCGGCGGAACCGCTCAGCCTGTTCAAGCAGCAGGGCCAGGCGATGGTCGGTTTCAAGCAAGGACAGCAAGCCGACGCCAAGGCCGCGTTTGCGGCGATGATCAAGGAGTTCGGCAGCAATTCCAGCTATCAGCAGGCGCAGGTGCTGGCCCAATGGGGGGACCGCGAAGGCGCGATCGCCGCGCTGGCCCGGGCGAAGGCGGCGGGCGATTCGGGCTTGCTGCTGGCCGCCACCGATGCCTTGCTCGATCCGATCCGCAGCGACGCGCGTTTTGCGCAATTGCTTTCGGAAATGGGCCTGTCATAACGGCGGCCTGCAACACAGGAGGGAATGCCATGCGTAAGGTTTCTACCGCACTGCTGATCGCCACGACTGCTTTGGCTTTGGCCGCGTGCAGCAAGCAGGAAGCTGCTGCCCCGGCTGAAGGTGCCGATGCCGGAACTGTCGCCGCCAGCGATGCCGCCCCGGCTGCTTCGGATGCCAGCGCGCCCGCTGCCAGTGCCGCCGCTCCGGCCGCAAGTGGCCAGCCCGATCCCAACGGAAATCCGGTCAAGCCGTAAGCCCAGTCCAAAGCATCCGGGCTGGTCGATCCAGCCCGGGTGTCACCTCTCAGGGTAGCTTGCCGGTATAGCCCTCGATCCACGCCTTGTGCGCGGCGACGCGGGTGAATACGCCCGGCTTTGATTGGCGTCCGCAAGCCGCGACCTGGGTGTTGTGGCTGACGACTCCTACCAGCACCGCGCGCTCCGCTTCGTCACGCCAGATCAGCGGACCGCCACTATCACCCTTGCACTGGGTCGATCCGATTGCCCCATAGCCTTGCCCGCACAGCGCGATCCGGAAGCTCATGAAGGCATTGCAGGCGGTGTCGGCCAGCAGCCGGACGCGCCCGAATTGCAGCGGACCCGAGGGGCGATCGCGTTCGGTCCGGCCCCAGCCATAGAATTGCGCGACCTCGCCTTCGAACTTGCGCTCTGCGGGGGGAGCGCCATCGAGCCGGACGCGCTGGAGCACGATCCGCCGGTTCTCGGTCTGTGCGTCCGCGGCGAATTGGATCAAGGCCAGATCGTTGGCATAGGTTGAACCGCTGTAGCCTCTGGCGGCGATGACTCGGACGATCTTGTAAGTCGCGCCGGTTTCGCCGCGTTCGATATTGGTCACGCCCAACCGCACCCGGTAGCCTTCGTTCTGGATCGAAACGCCGCCATCCTTCAGGCAATGCGCGGCGGTGACGATCCAGCCGGGGGCGATATAGGCGCCGCCGCAGAATTGCCGGTCCTCCCAGTCCAGGTCGCGCTGGGCAAGCCGGTTAACGCGCAAGGGCCGCTGGATTTGCGCCATCCATGGGGCGGGGGCAGAGCGAATGCCGCGGCTGGAGCGAGTCACGCGGCGCAAGGGTACGGGCTGACCGGCAGGACCGTTCGGCTGGATGGTTCGCTCGCCTTCCGTTTCGGCCTCGGCCTCGTCGTCAAATGGCGGAATGTAATCCAGCAAACTGGCGGATTCGCTGTCGGCCGCAGTCGTATCGAGGCAGACCGATGGGTCGAAGCACTGCGACGGAATTGGCGGTCGATCGAGATCGCCGTTGTCGACCGGGCGGCGCCCCAGGACGCGCGTTTCGGTGATTGGCTGGCTTTCGATCTCGCTGGGATCAGGCAAGTCCTGCGCGCCCAGCCCACCGCTCAGCAGCAGAGAAGCGGCCAGCACTGCGGCGATACGGCGATTGCGCATGATTCCACCCTCCAGCGCGACCGTTGCCAGTCTAACCGGCTATCAGCCGCTCGGCCACGGAAATCGGCATGACAATTGACGGCCCCGTCGGACTTGCCAGACCGGCAGGAGAGTGCTGAAATCCCGGCGACTTTGATCGCAAGAGTGCGGCCATTGACCGGACAACGGCTTTGAAATAATATAACGCACACTTGCAATAATGCTTCGGTCGGTGAGTGAGTCGATCAGAGGTAGGGAGCGGCGGATGGCCAAGTCGAGCGAGAGTGGCGGCATACAGCGCGGCAACCTGCCACCGCTGTCGCTTCACGTACCCGAGCCGCCCTATCGGCCCGGCGATCCGGTCGATTACTCGTGGCTCAACATTCCGCCCGCCGGCACCATGCCACGTCCGGACGAGGCCTGCGCGACCGAGGAAACCCATCCGCTCTGCCACGGTCTGATCCGGGTGCTGGATGATGACCACGCGGCGGTCGGCCCGTGGGACCCTAAGCTCGATCCCGAGACCCTGCGCCGCATTCTCAAGACGATGGCGCTGACCCGTGCTTTCGATGATCGGATGTATCGCGGCCAGCGGCAGGGCAAGACCAGTTTCTACATGAAGTGCACCGGCGAGGAGGCGACCAGCGTTGCCAGTGCCTTTGCACTGGCGGACGACGACATGGTCTTCCCCAGCTATCGCCAGCAAGGCATCCTGATTGCGCGCGGCTATCCCTTGGTTGAGATGATCAACCAGATCTACTCGAACAAGGGTGACAAGCTGAAAGGCCGCCAGCTGCCGATCATGTATTCCAGCCGCGAGCATTCGTTTTTCACGATCAGCGGCAACCTGGCCACGCAATATCCGCAGGCGGCGGGCTGGGCGATGGCCTCTGCGATCAAGGGCGATACCCGGATCGCGAGCACGTGGATCGGTGAGGGCTCAAGCGCAGAAGGCGACGCCCACGCGGCCTTCACCTTCGCCACTGTGTTCAACGCCCCGGTGGTGTTCAACGTGGTCAACAACCAGTGGGCGATCTCCAGCTTCTCTGGCTTTGCCGGCGGCGAACGGGCGACCTTTGCCGCAAAGGCGATCGGCTATGGCATTGCGGGGTTGCGGGTCGACGGCAACGACGCGCTGGCGGTCTACGCCGCCGCGCGCTGGGCCGCAAATCGCGCGCGGGCCAACAAAGGACCCACGCTGATCGAACACTTTACCTACCGGGCAGAAGGGCATTCCACCTCGGACGACCCCTCGCAATATCGCTCGGCGCATGAGCGGGATGAATGGCCGCTGGGCGATCCGATCATGCGGCTCAAACGTCACCTGATTGCGTTGGGTGAGTGGTCAACCGAACAGCACGATGCGATGGATGCGGCGCACATCGAGCAGGTCAAGGCGGCGACCAAGGAAGCCGAAAAGAACGGGGTGCTCGGCCACGGCCTGCACCACCCGTTCCACACCATGTTCGAGGACGTTTACGAAGAGCTGCCCTGGCACCTCGAAGAACAGGCCGATCAGGCGATCCGCGAGCGGCAGATCAAGTGGCCGGAATGGAAGCCGGAATGACCCGCAATCTCAACATGATCGAGGCGATCAACGAGGCGCTGGCCGTCTGCATGGAGCGCGATCCCAATGTGGTCGTGTTCGGGGAGGACGTCGGCTATTTCGGCGGAGTGTTCCGCGCCACGGCGGGCTTGCAGAAGAAGTTCGGCAAGAGCCGCGTCTTCGATACCCCGATCAACGAATGCGGGATCATTGGCGCAGCGGTGGGGATGGGAGCCTATGGTCTGCGCCCTGTGCCCGAAATCCAGTTCGCCGATTATATTTACCCTGGACTCGATCAGCTGATTAGCGAGGCGGCGCGGTTGCGCTATCGCTCGGCTGGCGAATTCATCGCGCCGATGACCGTGCGCTCACCCTTCGGCGGCGGGATCTTCGGCGGGCAGACGCACAGCCAGTCGCCCGAGGCGTTATTCACGCACGTGGCGGGTCTCAAGACGGTGATCCCGAGCACGCCGTACGATGCCAAAGGCCTGCTGATCGCCGCGATCGAAGACAACGATCCGGTGATCTTCTTCGAACCAAAGCGGATCTACAACGGCCCGTTTAGCGGCTACTACGATAAGCCGGTCGAGCCTTGGGCCAAGCATCCCGACAGCGCCGTGCCCGAAGGCCACTACACCGTCCCGCTCGGCAAGGCGCGCGTGGTGCGCGAAGGCGAAGCGCTGACCGTGCTGGCCTATGGCACAATGATCCACGTCACCCGCGCCGTGCTGGAGGAAAAAGGCGTCGATGCCGAAATCATTGACCTGCGCACCCTGGTGCCGCTGGATATCGAGACTATCGAAGCCTCGGTAAAGAAGACCGGCAAGTGTCTGATCGTCCACGAAGCGACTCGTACCGGCGGCTTCGGTGGCGAGCTTTCGGCGCTGGTCCAGGAGCGCTGCTTCTACCACCTCGAAGCGCCGATCGAGCGTGTCACCGGGTTCGACACCCCCTATCCGCACAGCCTTGAATGGGCTTACTTCCCCGGTCCCGTCCGCATCGGCGAGGCGGTGGATCGGCTGCTGAAAGCATAACGCCATGGGAACTTTCACTTTTCGTCTGCCCGATATCGGAGAAGGCATTGCCGAGGCTGAGATCGTTACTTGGCACGTCAAGGTTGGCGACCGGATCGAGGAAGACGGCAAGATCGCCGATGTGATGACCGACAAGGCCACGGTCGAGATGGAAAGCCCGGTAACCGGCGTGGTCCTCGAAGTAGCTGGAGCCGAGGGCGACATGATCGCAATCGGCTCACCACTGGTGGTGATCGAGGTTGAGGGCGGTGTAGATGCTGAGGCAGAGCAAGTGCCTGCTGCTGAGACGGACATTGCAGAGCCAGCACCGACTGCGTTGGTTGCTCCGCCGCCGATCGAGGTAGAGGAAGTAAGTCTTCCGGCACCGTCGCAGCCAGCGGCACCTCAAACCGAACCGCAGGCTGCCACTGCGCACGCGAAGGTATTGGCATCCCCGGCCGTTCGCCAGCGGGCCGCAGAGCTTGGAATCGATCTTGGTCAAGTCAAGCCCGGCGAAGAAGGCCGGGTCCGCCACGCCGATCTCGATGCGTTCCTCGCCTACAACGGGGCCTTCCGCAGTGCCGGCGGGAAGCGCGCCGATGAAGCGATCAAGGTCATCGGCATGCGCCGCCGCATAGCCGAGAACATGGCTGCCTCGAAGCGCCACATCCCGCACTTCACCTATGTTGAGGAATGCGATGCCACCGCGCTCGAAGCCTTGCGCGCGCAGCTCAACGCCGCGCACGGAGACCGGCCGAAGCTGACCATGCTGCCGCTGCTAATCGTCGCGATCTGCCGCACTCTGCCGCAGTTCCCGATGCTCAACGCGCGTTATGACGATGAGGCCGGAGTCGTAACCCGCCACGGTTCGGTCCATCTCGGCATGGCAACGCAGACCGATGCCGGGCTGATGGTCCCGGTGATCCGCGACGCGCAGGACAAGAACCTGTGGCAGCTCGCGCGTGAAATCCTGCGTCTGGCTGAAGCCGCCCGGAATGGCAGCGCGAAGAGTGAGGAACTCTCGGGTTCAACGCTTACCATCACCTCGCTCGGCCCGCTTGGCGGGGTCGCGACCACGCCAGTGATCAATCGCCCCGAAGTGGCTATCATCGGCCCGAACCGGATCGTCGAGCGCCCGATGTTCGTCAGCGACGGGATGGGTGGCGAACGGATCGAGAAGCGTAAGCTGATGAACATCTCAATCAGCTGCGATCACCGCGTGGTCGATGGCTGGGATGCGGCGAGCTATATTCAGGCGCTCAGGAAGCTGCTGGAGCAACCGGTTTTGCTGCTGGCGGATTGAGGAGGCTGGCTTTGTCCCAGGATCCCCGGATCGATGCCTACATCGCCAAGGCTGCACCTTTCGCGCAGCCGATCTTGCACCACCTGCGCGCCTTGATGCACGATGCGATCCCCGAGGTGGAGGAAACCATCAAATGGGGCATGCCGCACTTCCTCTACAAAGGGAAAAACATCGCCGGGATTGCCGCGTTCAAGGCCCATGCCTCGTTCACCATCCATGGTGAAGCTGCGGCCAATGAGGCCCGCGAAGTACAAAAAGGCATGGGTCACTTCGGCAAGATCGGGTCGCTCGCTGACCTGCCGGCCGATGACGTGCTCAAATCGCGCATTGCCGCAGCAGTTGCGCGGATCGAGATTGACGGGACAGCCTACAAACGCAAACCGACCGGGCCGCGTCAGCCAAAGCCGGAATTGCCGATTCCACGCGAATTTGCCGCCGCGCTCGATGCAGCGCCTATGGCCAAAGTAACGCTCGAAGCCTTTGCGCCGTCGCACCGGCGCGAATATGTCGAATGGGTCAGCTCGGCCAAGCGCTCCGAGATCCGCGACAAGCGGATCGCCGAGGCAATTGGCATGTTGAGCGAAGGCAAAAAGCGCAATTGGAAATACGAAAACTGCTGATCAGGCCGTCTGGAGCGATTCGGCCAGCATCATGGCATTGCCATCCGGATCGTAGAAAGTCAGCAGCCGGACAAGGTCGGGAATGTCCTGAATTCCGCCGTCCTGCCGTACGCCATGGCTATCGAGGTGCGCCTTGGCGGATTCGATATCGACCACGCTCCAGACATTGATCGCATTGCCACCGGAAGGAACGGTCTGGCTGGCTGAGAGCCCAATCCGCACGCCGGGAATATGGCTATCCATTTCGCACCAGCCGATTTCTTCGACCTTGTAGAGGAGGGTGGCGCCCAGCACAGTCTGATACCAAGCGATCGACGCGTCTAGATCGCTGACGTTCAGCGAAGCGGTGACTTCGGGCACAAATTCCAGGCTCATGGCGAATCTCCCTTGTGATTGGAGTTCAAAAAGTATACTAACTAGCAATATGGAGTCAAGCGCGCTGGTGATCACAATCAATCTGGGGCAGCAGCGCTGGTTGCTGTCGTTGATGGCGGCTTGTGCAGATCGCTCAGGCTTTCGCTTCGTCGAACTGCTCAATCGCATGAAATGTCCGCGCGAAAGCTTGGTCCGGGCGCTCGCCGCTGCGCAGCAAGCTGGCTGGGTTGCGCGCAATCCGGGTTATGGCCACCCGTTGCGGCCGGAATATTTGCTGACCACCGAAGGAACGGCCATTGCCGACGCAGCTCGCCGAATTGAAGTGGTTCTGGCCGCAGATGGAATCCGACCGGCTGACCTGACCCGCTGGAGCTTGCCGCTGCTGCACTTGCTGGGAATCGGGCGTGAGCGCTTTAACGAACTGGTGCGTGATCTTGCTCCCGCGACCCCGCGCGCGCTGTCACAGTCGCTCAAGGCGCTAGTGGCGACCGGTTTGGTCAGCCGGGAAGTGGAAGCCGGGTTTCCGCCCGCGAGCTGCTATCGACTGACTTCGCTTGGCATGCGGCTAGGCGTTTAGCGCACGATCGCGCTGTAGGCGATCCGGCCGCGGCCGCGCGCGGCCTCGCTCGCTGGAACCCTCCAGCGAACGTGGGTGACATCTTCCGGCGTGGCATAGCGCGCACCGAGGCGCAGCTCGCCTAGTTTGCCCCAGGTACGCCCGCCATCAACCGAGACTTCTTCCTCGCCGCTGGCGCTTTCCTGATAGGACACGGTGCGGGGCAGGGGATTGGTTACGAAGAAACCGCCCAAGCCTGTCGTCCGCTGCCAGGTGACAACGTAGACCACCCGATCCCCGCGCGAGAGCGTGCTGGCCGGTTCAAGGCGGCGGCCTTCGGGCAGGGTACGCTCGACATAAACGGCGCTATCAATGGCGACGGCAGCTTGTGCCATTGCCGGTTGCGGCGCAGTCAATGCAGCCACGGTCATCAGGCCATAGCCGGTCAGTGCACCAAGCACTCGGATCGAATTCACGCGGTAAGCCCCCTGCTTGCGTTCCCCGGTGGAACGGGCCGGGAAGCCTTAGGCGGCAAGGCGGAAAAGTTTGGTTAACGCGGGCGTTACGGAGCAATCCACAACCCACCGAAAGCGTGTTGACAGGGCAGGGGGCCTCGCCTAGTGGCGCGGCTCCCCAAGTGGCTGCGCGGGTGTAGCTCAGTTGGTTAGAGTGACGGCCTGTCACGCCGTAGGTCGCGGGTTCGAGCCCCGTCACTCGCGCCACTTGGGGAATTTCTCTACAACAGCTGCCTGAAATCGATCGCGGTGCTGTCTGCGGGCAGGCTGACGAACATCCCGTCCTGGCTGACGCGCAGCTCACCTGTGAATACCTCGCGCGAGCGGCCGAGGAAGGCCCGCTCCATCAGCCCTGGCGGGATGGAGGGGACGATATGGTAATAGACCAGCGCCCTTACCGCGGCGTCTTTGGCTGCCCGCGCCGCGTCTTCCGGGCTGGCGTGATAACCCGGAATATCCGCCATGATCTTGGCCGCATCGCGCCGCCCGCGCTTGTCCAGCGCATCGCGCATCTGCGCTACCATCCGCGCGTTGAGCGCTTCGTGGAACATCAGGTCCGCACCCTTCGCGGCTGCGACAAAATCCGGGGCATAGATCGTATCGCCGCTGATCGCGACCGAGCGGCCTTTATAATCGATCCGGTAGCCAAAGGCCGGCTTCACGGGATCGTGAATCACGCGAATGACGGTGATCTTGATCCCGTTCGCATCCATGATCACCTTGCTGTTTTCGCCATCGGCCAATTTGGCAATCGCGGCCTCTCCACCAAAGCCAGCCGGACGCGCGACGTTTGGCCCGTGATGCGCCACGCGGTACCCCTTGTCGAGCTCATAGGCCTGCTTGAACCCGGCGACGATTTGCTCGGTCCCTTCGGGGCCGATGATCGGGAGCGGAACACTGCGAGATCCACCGACCCAGGCTTGCAGCATCAGTTCGCCAAGCCCGTCTATGTGATCCGAATGGAGATGGGTGAGGAACACGGCGCGCAGCTTGTCCATCGGAAAGCCCATCCGCCCCAACTTGCGGATCGAACCTGATCCGGTGTCGAAGACGAAAGCATCGGTCCCGGCCAGCACCGCCAGGCAAGGGCCCGCGCGATCCGCATCGGGCAGGGGAGAGCCGCTGCCGCAAACATAAACATGCAAGCCGTCTGGCAATTCGGCCGAGCGATCGACCCCGGCGTTCTCGGCCACGGCGCGCGCGAAGAGCCGTTCGGCAATCGCTGTCCGTTGGGTCAGCGCGAAGATCCCGCCGATTACCAGCAGGGCGGCAATTGTCAGCCCGATCTTGCTTTTGCGAGTCATGCCCGATCCTCCCGTTTGGGGGAGGCTATCAGCCCCAGCGGCCGGTTTCCATCCAGATTAGAAAGCGCTTGAGCGGCAGCAGCCAGATCACCCCCAACAAAAGGTAGACCGGGGTCTGGGCCAATGCCGACCACTGCTCAATCAAGGGCGCGACATAGCGCGCGATCAGCAAACCGTAGACGATCAGCCCAGCGATCAGGCCAAGGATGCCCAGCGGGATTCGTGCAGTGGGTTGTTCGCGCATCAGAAGGGTCCGTAAAGCCGGGTAGGAGTCACGACAGCGCGTAGCGGCCGGTCGTGGGCCTCGATTGGCAGCCCGTCCACCAACTGGCAATCCCAGCCGATGCCGATCGGGATTACCCTCGGGTGCTCCGCCAGATAGCGGTCGTAGTGCCCGCCGCCTTGACCCAACCGCTGACCATAGGCTGTGAAACCCAGCAGCGGTAAAAAGGCGAGGTCGATCCCGGCTTCCTGGGCTTCGGCGGACGGCTGCAGCCCGCCGTAGGGCGCCTTGACCAGCTCGCTGTCATCGAAGGGATTGTCCCAGATGCGAAACCGCATCGGCGCGCCGCGCCCGGCAAACCAGGGCAGCGCGATTGGGTGGCCACGCTCGGCAAACCACCGTGCATAGCCCAGCGGCGAAGCCTCGCTGCCGACCGGGTGATAGACCGCGATGGTCGCGCCCTGCGGCACCAGTTCGAGCAGCGGACCCGGCGGTCGCAGGAATAGCAGCGCACGCATTGAGTGCGGGATCGCCGCTTCGTGTTGGTTGCGGACTTGGCGCAATTCTGCGCGGAGGGTGGATTTATCGGTCATCAACATCCTCCCCGGCACGGGGAGGTGGCAGCCCGCAGGGCTGACGGAGGGGGGCTACCGTAGCGCACCGCCTCGCGTGGGGGAGGGCCCCCTCCACCGCCTTCGGCGGTCCCCCTCCCCGTTCCGGGGAGGATTTAAACAGGTGACGGGACCACCATGGGCCGTTGCCGGGAAATCCTCTGACGCCTCGACGTCAGGTGGGGACCATATGTGTCCGGCCAGAGCCGAACCAGGGACAGCCCCCATGGATTGCTTATAGCCTCAGGGATTTTCGAAGGCTCGCACCGGGCAGTACCCGTCGAGAGGCATTGTAGGCACTAAGCGCTCAACCCTCAAGGCTTGCCGCGCACGATTCCAGTTTATCGGCAATCGCTTCGAGCCGAACCGGGTCGATCCCCGGCACGCTCGCGTTTGCCTTCCCGCCGCCAGCCTCGTGCAATTCGTCCGCCAGGATCAAGGCGGCAAACAACAGCTGGCGCACCTCACTCATCCCGGCGCTGCCCTCCAGCGATTTCAGTTTGGCATCGATGGCCTGCCCAAGGCCGATCACATGCGCTTCTTCACCCGCCGCGCAGGCCATGGTGTAATCGCGGCCACCGATATGGAGGGTGACGTTGCTCATCCGCGCGGGCTTTCGAGAATAGTGTCGAGCTGGGCCAAGGCATCGGTCACCGCGCCGCGCAAACGGGCGTGCCGGCCCTGCAGCGCGGTCAGCTCACTCGCGCTGGAGCCGGTGCCACCGGAGCCGACAGGCGCACGCGCCGCAGCCTCAATCCGGGCGAGCGCTGCCTCAATCCGGGCCAGCGCTATTTCGCTGCGATCCCCACTCATGGTTACTGGCTATCGCAATATTCGGCCAATGCAAAGCTTTGCAGCGGGTTATTCGCAACAAATAGAGGACAAGTTCCGGCAATCAGGACGGTGCTTGGGTTGACGGGTGAGGGTCCATCCGCAAGGGAAGCGGCGCGCCGAATCGTCCCAATTCCAGCCGTTCTTCGGGAGCCTCGCGAACATGACACTCGACCCGTCCCGCCTCGCGTCGATGGCCAACGCCATCCGTGCGCTTTCGATGGACGCGGTCCAGGCAGCCAATTCGGGGCATCCCGGCATGCCGATGGGCATGGCTGATGTGGCGACTGTGCTCTATTCGCAGTTCCTGAAATTCGATCCCGCCGCGCCCAAGTGGCCAGATCGCGACCGGTTCATCCTTTCGGCCGGACACGGCTCGATGTTGATCTACTCGCTGCTGCACCTGACCGGTTATGCCGCGCCAACCATGGCGGACATCGCCAATTTCCGCCAGCTCCACAGCCCTTGTGCCGGGCACCCTGAGAATATTGAGCTGGAAGGTGTTGAGTGCACTACCGGGCCGCTGGGGCAGGGGCTGGCGATGGCGGTTGGCTTTGCTTTGGCCGAGCGGCACCTCAATGCCCAGTTCGGCGACGGACTGGTCGATCACAAGACCTGGGTGGTCTGCGGCGATGGCTGCCTGATGGAAGGGATCAACCACGAGGCAATCGGGCTCGCCGGCCACCTGAAGCTCAATCGGCTGAAAGTTCTGTGGGACGATAACCGCATCACCATCGATGGCGACACCGACCTTTCGACCAGCGAGGATATTCCCGCCCGGTTCAAGGCGGCGGGTTGGCATGTGACGAGCTGCGATGGCCACGATTTCGCCGATATCGACCGCGCGCTGTCCGAAGCTGAAGCCTCTGACAGGCCGACTCTAGTTGCTTGCCGCACAGTGATCGGCAAGGGCGCGCCCAACAAGCAGGGCGGTCATAATGTTCATGGTGCGCCGCTCGGTGCGGACGAGATCGCCGCAGCGCGTGATTATCTCGGCTGGAGCGCGGAACCGTTTGAAATCCCGGCCGACATTCTGGCGGACTGGCGTTCGCTTGGTGCACGCGGTGCGGCGCTGCGGGCTGAGTGGGAAGCGCGCGCCGCTGTCGATCCGCAAGGCGCGGAATTCGCGCGGCGCATGGCGGGCGAACTGCCGGCGGACAAGAGCGCCGCGCGCGACTATCTGGCCTCGCTGGTTGCCGAACCGCCCAAGGTTGCAACCCGCAAGTCGAGCGAGATGGCGCTGGGCGCGCTGACCGCAGCGATCCCAGAGCTGGTGGGCGGCTCGGCTGACCTCACCGGATCGAACCTGACCAAGACCAAATCGACCGACCCGCTCACTCCGGCGAACTACGGCGGGCGCTACGTCTATTACGGGATCCGCGAATTCGGCATGGCCGCCGCGATGAACGGGATGGCGCTGCACGGCGGGGTGATCCCCTATGGCGGGACGTTCCTGGTCTTCTCCGACTATTGCCGCAACGCGATCCGGCTCTCGGCGATCCAGCGCGCGCGAGTGGTCTATGTGATGACCCATGACAGCCTGGGTGTGGGTGAGGACGGGCCGACGCACCAGCCGGTCGAGCATGTGATGAGCCTGCGGGCGATCCCGAACCTCTTGGTGTTCCGCCCCTGTGACGCGATTGAAACGGCGGAAAGCTGGGCCCTGGCGCTGAAGGAAGCGAACCGGCCATCGGTGCTGGCGTTGACCCGGCAGAACCTGCCTCCAATGCGCGACGCGGCGGACATGCAGACCGCACGCGGGGCCTATCGCCTGCGCGCAGCAGGGGCAGCGCGCAAGGTGGTGCTGGTGGCGACCGGTTCCGAAGTTTCGCTGGCCTGCGATGTCGCTGCCGCGCTCGAAGCCAAGGGCATCGGTGCGGATGTTGTCTCGATGCCGTGTGCCGAACTGTTTGACGAGCAGGACGCCGCCTACCGTGCCGATGTTTTGCCAACGGGCGTGCTCAAAGTCTCGATCGAAGCCGGGGTTACGCTGGGCTGGCAGAAGTATGTCGGCGACGGGCTGACCATCGGCATCGACAGCTTCGGCGCATCGGGTCCGGCGGACCAATTGTTCAAGCACTTCGGCTTTTCAGTCGAAGCAATCGTTCCCAAAATCGAAGCCCGATTGGGCGCTTAGGAGGATAAGTTCAGATGGCAACGAAAGTAGCGATCAATGGGTTCGGGCGGATCGGGCGCAATGTCGCGCGGGCAATCCTCAGCCGCACCGATCACGATCTTGAACTGGTTTCGATCAACGATCTCGCCTCGGCCAAGGCCAATGCGATGCTGTTTCAGCGTGATTCGGTTCACGGTGCTTTCAACGGCACGGTCGAAGTTGACGGTAACGATCTGATTATCAACGGCAAGCGTATCCACGTTTCGGCCGAGCGCGACCCGGCCAACTTGCCGCATGCCGCGAACGGCGTGGACATCGCCCTGGAATGCACCGGCTTCTTCACCGACCGCGCCTCGTGCGAAAAGCACCTCGCTGCCGGGGCCAAGAAGGTGTTGATTTCAGCCCCGGGCAAGGGCGTTGACCTGACCGTGGTGTTCGGCGTGAATCATGACAAGCTGGAGGCGGGTCACACCATCGTCTCGAACGCGAGTTGCACCACCAATTGCCTCGCGCCTTTCGCCAAGGTGCTCAACGACGCGATCGGGATCGAGCGCGGGCTGATGACCACGGTCCACGCCTATACCAACGATCAGAAGATCCTCGATCAGATCCATGAAGATCCACGCCGCGCCCGCGCTGCCGGGATGTCCATGATCCCGACCACTACCGGCGCTGCACGCGCGGTGGGTGAAGTGCTGCCCGAGCTCAAGGGCAAGCTCGACGGTTCGGCGATCCGCGTGCCGACACCCAACGTGTCGGTCGTCGACCTGACCTTCCAGCCGAAGCGCGACACGACCAAGGACGAGGTCAATGCGCTGCTCAAGGCCGCCAGCGAAGGTGCGCTGAAGGGCGTGCTGGGGTTCTCTGACGAGCCGCTCGTGTCGATCGATTACAACGGCTGCGCCAACAGCTCGACCATAGACAGCCTCGAAACCGCAGTGATCGACGGTAAGCTGGTACGGGTGCTCAGCTGGTACGATAATGAATGGGGCTTCTCCAACCGCATGGTCGATACGGCCGGGGCGATGGGGAAGTTGATCTGAACCTTGTTCTTCCCCCTTGATGGGAGAAGGATACGGAGACTTGCGAACTTGTTCGCTAGTCGCAGTTGGATGGTGGGTGATGGTGCCGAAAGGCGCTGTGTTTTGAGGCGAGATCACCCACCACCCAACCTCCGCTAGGCGCTCCGCGCCAAGCTACGGTATCCCTCCCCCATCAAGGGGGAGGAAGGAGCGCTTAATGCCTAATTTCCGCACCCTCGACGACCTTCCCGCCGATCTTACCGGCAAAGTCGCGCTCGTCCGCGTCGATCTCAACCTACCGATGGCGGACGGCGCGGTGACCGATGACACGCGCGTGCGCGCCTCCGCACCCACCATCCTCGAACTGGCCAGCAAGGGCGCCAAAGTGCTGCTGCTTGCGCACTTCGGCCGGCCCAAGGGGGAGAAAGTCTCAACCATGTCGGTCTCGATGACGCTGGATGCGGTTCAGTCGGTGCTGGGCAAGGAAGTAATGTTCGTGCCGGAGATCACCGGGCCGGTTGTCGCACAGTCGGTCGGTATCCTGCGCCACGGCGATATTGCGATGCTGGAGAACACCCGGTTCTGGAAGGGCGAGGAAGCCAACGATCCGCACCTCGCGCAGGCGATCGCCGCCAATGGGGACATCTATGTCAACGATGCCTTCTCCGCCGCGCACCGCGCCCACGCCAGCACCGAAGGGCTGGCGCACTTGCTTCCCGCTTACGCTGGGCGTTCGATGGAAGCGGAATTGAAAGCGCTCGAAGCGGCGCTTGGCAACCCTGTCCGCCCCGTTGCCGCGGTGGTCGGCGGGGCAAAGGTCTCCTCCAAACTCGATGTGCTGACCCATCTGGTAACCCAGGTTGATCATCTGATCATCGGCGGGGGCATGGCCAACACCTTCCTCGCCGCGCGCGGGGTGAATGTCGGCAAGTCGCTGTGCGAGCACGAACTGGCCGCGACCGCCGAAGGGATCATGGACGCTGCCGACAAGGCCGGCTGCACGGTGCACCTGCCTTACGACGTGGTCGTTTCGAAGGAATTCGCGGCGAATCCTGCTTCCTTGCGCACCTGTAATGTTCACGAAGTCGCGGCCGACGAGATGATTCTCGATGTCGGCCCCACGGCGGTCGAAGCACTGGCCGATGTGCTCAAGACCTGCCGCACGCTGGTCTGGAACGGACCGCTCGGCGCGTTTGAGACCGAGCCGTTCGATGCCGCCACAGTCAGCCTCGCCAAAAGCGCCGCTGCGCTCACTCGCGAAGGCGCGCTCGTTTCGGTTGCTGGCGGGGGTGATACCGTCGCCGCGCTGAACCATGCCGGGGTGGCTGATGATTTCAGCTACATTTCAACCGCCGGCGGGGCCTTCCTCGAATGGATGGAAGGCAAGGAGCTCCCGGGCGTGAAGGCGCTCGAAGCGGCCTGACAACAATTCCTTAGCAGGATTGCGGCATTGCAGCATGATGGCTATGGGCCGCGCTCACATACGTATGCAAAGACAGGGATCGAACAGATGAACACCGCCGAGATGACCGCCAAGATCGCCGCCGGGCAGGGCTTTATCGCGGCGCTGGACCAGTCGGGCGGTTCCACTCCCAAGGCGCTTGCCGGTTACGGGATCGGCGACGATGCCTGGTCTGACGAGGCCGGGATGTATGCGCTGATTCACGAAATGCGCAGCCGGATCATCCGCTCGGCCGCCTTTACGGGCGACAAGGTGATCGGCGCGATCCTTTTTGAGCGGACCATGGATGGCACCGTCGATGGCGTGCAGACCCCGGCGGCCTTGATCGCCAAGGGCGTGGTGCCATTCATCAAGATCGACAAGGGTCTTGAGGACGAAGCAAACGGCGTTCAGCTGATGAAGCCGATGCCCGAACTCGATGCGCTGCTGACCCGTTCAAAGGCGCTCGGCGTTTACGGCACCAAGGAACGCTCGGTGATCAATTCGGCCGACGCTACAGGGATCGCCGCTGTGGTTGCCCAGCAGTTCGAAGTCGGCCGCCAGGTGCTGGCGGCGGGGATGATGCCGATCCTTGAGCCGGAAGTGAATATCAAGAGCGCCACCCGCGCCGACTGCGATCAGATCATGCTTGGCGAAATCCTCAAGAACCTGGAAGCGATGGACCAGCAGGTGATGCTCAAGCTCTCGCTGCCGGTGGTGCCGGGGACTTTTGATCCGCTGGTCGATCATCCCAAGGTGCTGCGCGTGGTAGCCCTCTCAGGCGGCTACAATCGCCCGGAAGCCTGCGCTGAACTCGCCAAGAATCGCGGCATCATCGCCAGCTTCAGCCGCGCGCTGCTTGAAGACCTGCGCGCACAGATGAGCGATGCCGAATTCGATGCCGCGCTGGGTGAAGCGATCGATGCGATTCATGCAGGGTCGATCGCGGGCTAGAGACCACCGCTGAACTTCAACGCAAAGCGATAATCCTCCGGCGCGATCACTCGCTGGCTGCTGCGCGCGGGTAGGACCCGGGTCAGTTCGAGCACCCCATCGGCAATTCCCACCGATTGATCGGTAGCGAGGTCGTGCAGCCGAGTGCCGGAGCCCAGTTCAACCCGCACCCTCACCTTGACCCTGCCGGCCCAGATGCAATCGGCCTCGACTGGGCAGCGACTGTCCTCTATCAACCGCAGAACGGTAACTCTGGGTCCGCCCAGATCCGCCTGTTGGTTCAGGCCGACATCGATTGAGCCGTCGACATTGGCCGTAGCGATGGTTGTGCAGGCTGCAAGAATGAGCGCGATAGCGGCGTGGAGCGGTGCTTTCATAGTTTCATTATCGCCCGGCACGATGAACGGTTCCAGAACCCGGCTACACCAGCTAGAGCGGCTCCATGCCGAATTGCCAGCTCTACCTGATCTCGCCGCTCGATGTTTCGGGCGACTTCGCGGACCGGCTCGCGCGCTCGCTGGATGCAGGTCCGGTCGCGGCGTTCCAGTTCCGCGTCAAAGGCCTTGACGAGCACGCGGCGGCCCTGCTGGCCGAGCCGCTGCAGGCGATCTGCGCGGCGCGCGATGTCGCGTTTATCGTCAACGATTCGATTAGCCTCGCGAAGCGGCTCGGCGCGGACGGGGTCCATCTGGGGCAAGGCGACGGCGATGTGCGCGAGGCGCGCGAGCGGCTGGGTAAGGCAGCCCAGATCGGGGTGACCTGCCATGACAGCCGCCACCTTGCGCTCGAAGCCGGTGAGGCTGGAGCGGACTATGTGGCATTCGGCGCGTTCTATCTGACGCAGACCAAGACGGTGAGCCATGTGGCCAAGTCCGCCCTGCTGCGCTGGTGGCACGTCTGGTCGGAGCTGCCGTCGGTGGCAATCGGCGGGATTACGGTGGACAATGCGGCGCCCTTGATCGAAGCGGGGGCAGATTTCCTCGCGGTGTCGGCCGGGGTCTGGCAGTATCCGGCTGGGCCCGAGGCGGCAGTCGCCGGATTCGGCCAGCTGCTGGCCGAGACCCGCGCCTTCGATCCGGCCGAGGCCGATCTGGCGGCGATCATGGAAGATCTCGGCGAGCCGCTGCCGGGGTTTGGGGGAGTGAACAGCGATGCGTGAATTGACGATTCGGGGTATCATCCTCGGCGCGGTGCTGACCGTGCTGTTCACAGCCGCCAACGTCTATCTGGGGCTTAAGATCGGGCTGACCTTCGCCACTTCGATCCCGGCGGCGGTGATCTCGATGGCGTTGCTGAAGGCTTTCAGCGATTCGACCATTCAAGAAAACAACATCGTCCAGACCATCGCCTCGGCGGCGGGGACCCTCTCGGCGATCATCTTCGTGCTGCCGGGCCTGATCATGATCGGGTGGTGGACGGGCTTTCCTTACTGGCTATCAGTCGCGGTGATCGCGGTCGGCGGCATCTTGGGGGTGATGTTCTCCGTCCCGCTGCGCCGCGCCTTGGTGACGGGGTCTGATTTGCCATACCCCGAAGGCG